>JAJRBV010000037.1 GCA_028679275.1 Methanoregulaceae archaeon | reverse complement strand
CGGGCTCTTGAAGTCCTCCTGGCGCCGGACTTCATGGAGATCAGCACCCTCGGCCGGTTCTCGAAAAAAGATCTCCTTGTATCCCTCCTTCCTGCGACCAGCCTGCATGAGTTCATCATCTCCGACCCCAAGCTGGTCGTGGCCTCTACAGATGCAGCGATCCTCACGTATCAGTGCACTGAGGACCTGACCTTCAAAGGGGAGCGGATAAACGGGACGTTTCATATCGCCGCTCACTATACGAAGCGTGGGAACAAATGGCTCCTCCTCGTCTGGCAGATCACTCCGTTCACCCGCTGAACGGGTGGGGGATACCAGAATACCATTGCGGTTCGGAAGAGGGCCGGAAAATTTCCTCCCCCTCATCTTCTCCGGAGGATGTATCATTCTCTCACATTTCATTAGATAATTCAACAGGATCTCTAACAAAACTGGTTTTATTTACTAATTGAGGGAAAAATTAGAAGTTTTTTGTAATCCCGCCTATTTCTTCTTCCGTTCCTCGACCAGCCGTGCCTGGATCCCGTAATATGCCGACACCCCGATTGCGTTGCACTGGTCGATCGTAGTGCTGTCAAATGAGACCAGATCGTCAGAGTAGATCCCTTCCGGAGAGGACCGGCCGAGCACCCGGCAGGACCCCTTGTAGAGCTGGACGTCCACGTTCCCGGTCACCTTCTGCTGGGACTGGTTGATGAAGGCGTTCAGGTCATGGAAGAGCGGTTCATGCACGAGGCCCATGTAGGCAAGCTCCGACCATTTGTCGTCGACCATCCGCTTGAATGCGAGCTCCTGCCGGGTGAGCGTGAGATGCTCAAGGTCGGCGTGTGCGGCGAGGATGACCGTTGCCGCCGGATGCTCGTAGATCTCACGCGCCTTCAGACCGAGGATCCGATCCTCGATCATGTTGGAGCGGCCGATCCCGTGCTTTCCGGCAACGGTATTGAGGCGGGTGATAAGGTCGCGACCGCTCATCGCCTCCCCGTTCATGCCGACCGGCACCCCCTTCAGGAAATCGAGCGTGATCACCTCAGGTTTATCTATGCCTTTTTCAAGGGAGACTGTCCAGCCGTAAATCTCCTCTGGGGGGTGATATGACGGGTCCTCGAGTCTTCCCCCCTCTATACTCCGGCTCCAGAGGTTCTCATCGATACTCCACGGCTTATCCTTCGCCACCGGGACCGGGATCTTATGTTCCTTCGCATACTCGATCTCCCACTCCCTTGTGAGGTTGAGCTCGCGGATCGGAGCGATCACCTCGAGACCGGCTATCCGGAAGATGAAATCGAACCGGAGCTGGTCGTTTCCCTTTCCCGTACACCCGTGGGCGACTGTCTTTGCCTTTTCGCGGAGGGCAACCCGGACCACCTCGTCGGCAATCAGGGGCCGGGCAAGCGCCGTGCCCATCGGGTAGCCCTCGTAGGATCCATTCGCCCTGATGGCGGGAAACAGGTACTCGTTGACGAATGCATCCCGTGCATCGATGGTGTAATGGACATCGGCAAACTTCTTCCCCTTCTCCGTTGCAACCGCGATCTCTTCGTCCCTCTGGCCGACATTGACTGCCACGGTCACGACCCGGTCATAATCGTACCGCTCCTTTAAGAGCGGGATGCATATCGAGGTGTCGAGTCCCCCGGAATATGCCATGACAACGGTTCCTTTTCCCATGATAACGCTCCGTGCTGGCGGGCACGTTGTACCTATTTTGTTCCCTGTCTCGGATAATAATACTACCAGAACCCGTCCGGAAAAAGAGGAGAGCATGGAAGCGGTAACGGGAGATCCGGGGAATGAAGGATATCATCATTTCTCTCCAGCCTTCTTCTCATCTGTCAGGGGGCCCCTGTTCACGATAGCCTGCGAGTGACAACCCAGGAAATCAGGCGAGTAACCTTGTCCTCGGATCCTTCACTTTTTGTTGGGGTTCAGGATAGCCCAAATCTTTATATACTGATATCAGGTAAGGTTCTTCATACCTGAATCTTGTGCCTTGTTAGGTACGTCAGTTAATGTGACAATCTGGTACATTCCATCATCGGTGCCAGGAGGCATATAACGATGAGAAATAAATTACTCACACTGGCCATCATTGTAGTTTTATGGGGAATGATGGGAATTATCCCTCCGGGTTCTGCACTACCCCCAGAAGAAGATTTATTGCCGTTATTTGAGGGTAGTTCAGATAACCGTATCGGCAATATCGTGATTGACCCGGTGAATGCTCGTTACACCATCCTGGCGGATGTGGGTGAACAAAAAGGAGCGTTGTATTATGAGCTGAAGGCTTACAATCCATCCGGAGTCCCTGTGACCATAACATGGGGAATGATAAAGGCTAACAAGAATGGACATCTCCGTTGCCATGATACCTTTGATTCCAATACTTTGGATTGGATTAAGAATTACGGCATAAATGGAGCGATCTATAGCGTCAGACCTTTATAACCCGTCTTATTTTTTTAAAAATCTTTTTTTCAGATACTGCCTGCAGCACTCAAAGAATTTTCATGGTGAACCAGGGTTCCAACAGAGGCGAGAAAATTATTTTGCCGCGTGATAATGCGCGAGCGGCTCGATCGTGATCCGTTCCTTCTTGATGGCCTCGATAGCGAGCGCCGCAGCGCGGGCAGCCTGGACCGTAGTGATATAGGGAACCCCGTAATCAACGGCAGATCTCATGATCTGGTAATGGTCCTGCCGGGACTGCTTGTCAGAGGGGGTGTTGATGATCAGCCGGATCTCCCCCTTCCTGAGCAGGTCGATCACATTCGGGGAGCCTTCCTGCACCTTCCGGATAAGGTGTGCATCAACCCCGGCGTCTGCAAGGTACTCCACTGTCCCCGATGTCCCATAGAGGGCGAGTCCAAGGGATCGCAACTTCCGGGCGATAGGGATGACCTCGTCCTTCTGCTCGGAGATGACCGAGATGAAGATGTTCCCACGAACCGGAAGCTCGTTATCGGCAGAGATGCAGGCCTTGTAATATGCCCTGCCGAAATCGTAATCGATTCCCATCACCTCTCCCGTGCTCTTCATCTCAGGGCCAAGCACCGTGTCAACTCCCGGGAGCTTGTTGAACGGGAGGAGCACCTCTTTCACCGCAGTATGGCAGATATGAGGTTCCTCGATACCGAGATCCTTCAGCATCTTGCCGATCATCACCTTGGCAGCGATCTTTGCGAGCGGGATACCGGTCGCCTTACTCACGAAGGGCACGGTCCGGCTTGCCCGTGGATTCGCCTCAAGGATGAAGACAGTCTCGCCCTTGACCGCCATCTGGAGGTTGACAAGCCCGATCACACCGAGCCCGAGTGCGATCCGTGTGGTATAGTCCTTCACCTTCGCAATCACCGCAGGGGAGAGCGACTGGGTGGGAATCACGCAGGCGGAATCACCGGAATGAACGCCTGCCTCCTCGATGTGCTCCATGATCCCGCCGATAAGGACCTCCTTTCCGTCACAGACGGCATCAATATCAAGCTCGATCGCATTCTGGAGGAACGAATCGATCAGGACCGGGTGATTCCTGCTCACCCGCACGGCTTCCTTCATGTAAGACTCGAGCTCGATCTCATCGTGCACGATCTCCATCGCCCTTCCGCCGAGCACATAGGAAGGGCGGACAAGGACCGGATACCCGATCGCTGCTGCCTTCGTCCTGGCTTCTTCCAGAGAATAAGCGGAACTGTTGGGCGGGCTCGGGATATCGAGATCACGGAGAAGCTCAGAGAAGCGATCCCTGTCTTCGGCAATATCCATCGAGTCGGGAGAAGTCCCGAGGATCCTGGTACTCATCCCCCGTTTGAGCAGTTCCTCGTGGATGGGCACTGCAAGGTTCACGGCGTTCTGGCCGCCAAACTGGACCATCACCCCGGAATAATGATCCTTTTCAAGGATGTTCATGATGTCTTCGATCGCCATAGGTTCAAAGAAGAGCCTGTCAGAAGTGTCAAAATCGGTGGAGACCGTCTCCGGGTTGTTGTTGACGATATGCACCTCGACATGCTCATCACGAAGTGCTTTCACCGCATGTACCGTGCAGTAATCAAACTCAATCCCCTGCCCGATCCGGATCGGGCCTGACCCGAGGATCAGCACCTTGTTCCGGTCACTGCGGGGGATCTCGCATGTCTCGTCAAGGGTTGAGTAGAAATACGGTGTCGTTGCCGGGAACTCGGCAGCACAGGTGTCGACCATCTTGTAGGTGGGATCCCCGGCAAGATTCCGTATCTCTCCTGCACCAATCCCGGTCAGTGCTTCCAGTTCGGGTTCAGTGAACCCGTATCTCCTCGCAAGGAGGAGGTCATCCAGGCCCGGAGCATCGCAGAGTCTCTTTTCGAGGTCGACAATATTCTTGATCTTTTCGAGAAAGAAGGGCGCAATATCCGTGAGATCCCGGATCTCGGTGAGCGGGAACCCTGCCCTGAATGCATCAAACAGGGTGGGGAACCGTTCATCGGTTGGCCGGGAAAGGATCATCCGAATCTCATTCGGGTTGGTATGAAGGTACACATCGGTGTCAAGCGACCGGAGCGCCTTCTTGAACGCTTCCTCGATGCACCGGCCTATTGCCATCACCTCACCGGTGCTCTTCATCGCAGTGGTGAGGCTCCGGTCAGCATTCTTGAACTTGTCGAATGGCCAGCGGGGAACCTTTACAACGATGTAATCAATGGCAGGCTCGAAGGATGCAGGAGTGCACCCTGTTACCGAGTTCGTGATTTCATCAAGCCGGAGCCCGATCGCGATCTTTGCAGCGACCCGTGCAATCGGGTATCCCGTTGCCTTGGATGCAAGGGCACTGGAGCGGGACACCCGGGGATTCACCTCGATCACGCGGTAGTCCCCCTCCTTGTAGGCGAACTGGATATTGCATCCGCCCTGGACATCAAGCGCCCGGATAATCTTGATCGATGCACTGCGCAGGAGCTGGAACTCATCGTCCCGGAGCGTCAGGATGGGTGCGACCACCACGCTCTCCCCGGTATGGATACCCATGGCATCGACGTTCTCCATTCCACACACGATGATGCAGGTATCCGAGGCATCACGCATCACCTCAAACTCGATCTCCTTCCAGCCGACAACACTCTCTTCAACGAGGACCTGGTGGATCCGGGAACGGGTGAGCCCGATCTCGATGATCCTGATCAGCTCGTCCCTTGTATGGGCGATTCCTCCCCCCGAACCCCCGAGGGTGTATGCCGGGCGGATAATTGCCGGCAGACCAACGGTGGCGAGCGCCTCATCGACCTGGTCAAGGGAATTTAAGATCATGCTTTTTGGTACCGGCTCGCCGATCTCTCCCATAAGGGACCGGAACTTCTCCCGATCCTCTCCCTGGTATATCGCTTCAAGCGGGGTACCGAGGATCTGAACATTTTTAAGCGCTCCCCGTTCGGCGAGTTCTGCGGTCATGTTAAGTCCGGTCTGGCCTCCCATCCCGGAGAGGATACCGTCCGGCTTCTCCTTCTCGATTATTTTTTCAATGATGTCGGCCTTGATAGGCTCGACATATATCACATCGGCAGTTTCCGGATCGGTCTGGATGGTTGCCGGATTGGAGTTGACAAGGATAACCCTCACCCCCTCCTCCCGGAGAGCCCGGCATGCCTGCGTTCCCGAGAAGTCAAACTCTGCCGCCTGCCCGATCTGGATGGGACCTGACCCGATCAGGAGGACCGTTTTGATCTCCGGTTTCTTCGGCATCTCAGTCAAGCCTCCGGAACATTGTATCAAAGAAAGGAATCTCGGTATCCCTTGGCCCCCCGTGAGCTTCGGGATGGAACTGCACGCAGGTGATGTCGAGGTACTCGTTCTCGAATCCTTCGAGGGATCCGTCGTTTACATTGGAATAAAGGATCCGGCATCCTTCGGGCAGGGAGTCGGCAGAGACAGCAAATCCATGGTTCTGGGTCGTGATATAAATGCTTCCGTCCTTGTACCGCACCGGCTGGTTGCTTCCCCGGTGGCCAAACTTCATTTTGTAGGTGCTCCCGCCAAGGGCAAGCCCGCAAACCTGGATTCCCATGCAGATCCCATAAATCGGCAGCGTCCCGGCAAGATCACTGATGCAGCGGATCGCTCCAGTTGCATGAACTGGATCGCCCGGACCATTGCTTATGAAGAGGGCATCGGGCCGGCAAGCCATAATTTCGTCGGAACGTGAATCATGGGGGAAGACATGGATATCAGCATTCCGCATTTTCAGGGAGAGGACCATATTTTTCTTTATACCAAGATCGATCACGGCTATCCTTTTACCAGATCCCCCGATGTGATAGGCTTCTGTGCAGGAGACTGCGGGGATAAGATCCCTTTCCGAGATCTGAGGGATATTCCTGGCGCAGCTGACCGCGTACTCCCCGTTGTCATCACCGACAATCAGGGCAGCACGCATTGTTCCCGTCTCCCGGGTTTTTATTGTGAGCATTCTGGTATCGATCCCCCGGATCCCCGGAAGGCCCTGTTCTGCAAAATAGTCAGCAACTGAAGGTCCTTTCTCCGGAGCATCACAGATCTCCCTTGCTACACACCCCATTGCCCAGACCCGGGGGTGCTGAAAATTCTTCCTGTCAACACCGTAATTTCCGATTGTTGGGAAGGTGAACATCAGGATTTGCCCATGATAACTCGGGTCTGTCAGTGCCTCCATGTACCCGGACATCTGGGTGGAGAATACGAGCTCCCCCGCACATTCACCTTCTGTTCCGAAACCTTCCCCAAGCACATAGGTGCCGTCCTCAAGACCCAGAACCGCCTTCATCGTTCCATACCTATTGCGCCGGAATACATTTAATAGGTAGCGGAATGGAGAGGAAGGGAAATCCGGCGGCAGATCAGGTCTATGACCTTCAATTACCATTTCATGAAAAATAACAGTAATAATCCGGCATTCTGTGATTGTAGTGCATTTAAATGTTATTTCTTCAATCAAGCGAATAATCATGCACCAATCCGGAAATAAAGAAGTATTCGCTGAAGGATTACGGAATAAAAAATTTTAAGTTGAACTACCTCACAAATATGAACATGGCCGTGCCCTCCAAGATCTTTTTCACCAAGGGTGTAGGAGTCCATAAAGACCGTCTTGCTTCATTCGAGCTTGCGCTGCGAAGGGCTGGAATCGAGAAGTACAACCTTGTCTACGTCTCAAGCATCTTTCCCCCTTTCTGCAAGATCGTGACGGTCGATGAAGGTGCACGGATCCTCGAACCGGGTAATATCACCTACTGTGTTATGGCGAAGAACGAGACCAATGAGCCCAACCGTCTGATCTCTGCTGCGATCGGGCTTGCCCTTCCCAAGGATTCACAGGAATACGGGTACCTCTCTGAACACCATGCGTATGGTGAAACCGCAGAAAAAACGGGCGATTATGCCGAGGATCTTGCCGCAACGATGCTTGCGACAACGCTCGGGATAGAGTTTGACATCAACCAGGCCTGGCAGGAACGGGAGCAGATCTACAAGGCAAGCGGAAAGATCATCAAGACCACCAATATCTGCCAGTCTGCCCAGGGGGACAAGACAGGACTCTGGACAACCGTTATTGCTGCCGCCGTATTTATAACGGACTGATCAGGGATCACTCATTTTATCGCTGAACTGCCTTTAATACGTCTCTATTGCAATAAATCCGTAAAATAAACATTCTCCTGCATAACCAATAAATACCGGTGCGCACCATCCTCAATTAATGACGGGAAAACGGGTAGTTATCGTCGGAGTCATCATCCTTGTGGCAATGGTGTGCCTCACAGGATGCATTGCACCTCCCAAGGGGAATCCGGAACAGAATAACGCGCAGGGTGGCACAGGAGGGATTCAGGGTGGCGGGGGAATAGCGGGAACCCCGACCCCGACCCAGGTGCCGATCGAGACAGGGTTTATCACGCCGGCAACTCCGTTCCCTGTGGTGACAACTCCTGCGTCCGGTACATCCGGAACCCGACTCCCTGATGTCACCCCGGTCGCAACCGAATACGTGGCCATTTACTATAACACGATTGCATTAAAAAATAACAGGACAGCATACAATTATGACCTGAAGAGGCCCCCTCTCGTGATCGAGATGTGTTTTTTCCCGAACATGACGTCAAGGACAATCTGGTATGAGAGCAACACGGGCGAACGGGAAGAACGTACGGAGACCGTCACCACAATCAGTCCGTATGCCTGGTTTGAAGTAACGGTTCGGGATCCTGTCACTGGGCAGGTCATCGCGGAGGAGGGGTTCTCGCGTGGCTATGGTACGGAAACCGGCAAGGACCTGACGATAAGGTCCCCGGGAAAATACCTGATAGAATTTTCCGGAAATGAGATCAGGACCGAGATCCAGATAAAGGTTCCAAAGACCGAGGTCCAGACCGGGGAACTCTTACGAAACATGTCCTGTTCGATCTGATCCCTGCCAGAACGATCGGGACAAAAGATTAATCCTCATAATTTTCCATGTATTTCCTCATTCCGGGGAATTCCTGGGGAGCAAATCCTCCAGGTCCTCCAATTTATTGATATTGGTGAAACTGGAGAGATCGGGGTCAAGGATCCGAAGCTGGCTTACCGGCACATACATAACATTGAGGCTTTTTACCAAAGAACGGAGCGAGAGGGAGGCGGGATTATCAAGATACCGCCGGAGGGGCTCCTTCCGGTACACTGCATGGAGTGGCTCGAGCATGTCGGTATCCCATGATGGGATCGCGGCATCAAATTCTCCCAGTGCGTCAAACAGAGCGGAGACAACCCTGGTATCAATGCAGGGCATGTCACAGGCACAGACAAAAAGCATATCCCCTCTGCTGGCCTTGACTCCGGCGTGAAGCCCCCCGATCGGCCCGATACCCTTCCTGATGTCATGGACACACCGTACCTCATAAAGATGGGAAAACCGGTCGCAGTGCTCTTTGCTCTTCGCCACAAGGACAATCTCATCCACCACAGGCTGGAGAGAATCGATGAGCCGCTCGATGAATGTCTTTCCAAGGTAGGTGAAGAAATACTTCTCCATCCCGTTCACCCTGCGCCCTTCTCCTCCGACAAGAACAATCGCGGATCTCACACGTATTCTCCCTTGTCGTCCCCTGAATTATAAAGATCTCCGTCCCTCTTTCCCCTTTGTATATCCGATTTCAGAAGGGGTCTGGTATCAGCCATGTATCGTCCCCTCTACCCGCCGGATAGTACCGGTTTTCCCCGGCATGTGCCTTGATTCAGGATTCATCACCAGTTTCAGTCTTTTTCCTTCTTCGTCTTTTACTCCTGCGCTCCATCGCCAGAAGATCCTCTTTTATCGTGGGATCAGGGGTGAATCCCCCGATACCGGAACGGGATACCACCCGGTGGCAGGGGATGATGAGCGGGAGCAGGTTTCTTGAAAGAGCCTGCCCGACCACTCTTGCATGGGTTCCGGCTCGTTCTGCAATCTCGCTATATGTCGAAGTCTCTCCGTAGGGGATTTGCTGTACTTCCCTGTAAATGCGGGCATAGGGTTCTCCAGGCGGAGATACCCCGCAGGTAAATCCGGAGAGGTCGACTTCTCTTCCGGAAAGGTATCGCGCAATGGGTGCAGGCACCGGACCAGCTTCCGGGAACCGTGAGAACCTGACACGGTATATCGTAGTATCAGACCAGCGGATATGGACATACCAGAGCCCGAAACGGGCCGAGCCATCGATTACTTCCATCTCTTCACCACCTCTCCGAATGATTCAGCCGTGCATTCCACGAGTTCATTGCGGATCCATGCCGGCAAACCGGTCTTTACCCTTGGTTCAAGAAACCGCTTCTCACCAAAGACCAGGACACCCCGGTCTTCAGGGGTGCGAAGCACCCTGCCGATTGCCTGCTGGGCACGGTTCAGAGCCGGAAGGGTATAACAGATAAATTCCCCTTCAGCACCAAACTTATGGCGGAAATAATCGATCGTCATTTTCCTGACCTGGTTATAGGGTGCAAGAGGGAGACCGATTACCATCGCCCCGGAGAGGAGTTCCCCGCGATAATCGAGCCCCTCGCTCCATTTTCCCCCGGCCACGGCAAAGAGGATCCCTGATTTTCCCTGTGCAGGGAGGGAGAGAAAGGTCCGGAGCGCTTCCCCGGCATCCCGTGCGTCTTTCGGTTCGATGATCAGGTTCCGGGAGGCAAGAACACCTGAAAGCATCCCTGCATAAGTATCGAGGATCTGGTAAGAGGGGAAGTAAATCGCAATATTCCCCTTCAGCCGGGAGAAATGCCTGATGTAGAGGGCAATCCGGGCAGAGTTCTCCCGGTTTTCCCGCATGGAAAATGCGGTCGTGATATCCCCGGCGCAGAGAACCATGCGGTTCTTTTTCGGGAATACATTCGGGAGCGAGCAGGAGACCACCGGCAGATCACCAAAATAATACTTCTGGTAGGATTCGACCGGGGAGAGTGTACCGGAGATCAGGATTGAACAATGATGTGAGAGCGCGAGATCCCGGAGCCGTTCTGAGGGATCAATACTCCGCACTTCAAGGAAAATATCAGTCTCATCCTTGCGGTATACAGTCAGGTATCCGGGGTCGGTTGACGAGCAGGAGATTCGGAAAAGAAATGCCGTGAGCGTCTCAGTCGCGCTCGCGGAGTACTCGCCCGCCATCATGTTCTTCTCCCGTATATGCTCGCTGATCTGCATCAGGTCTTCCACCACACCTGACATGTCCTTATAAAGGGAGCCCCGGACAACCATCCTGTCGAAGATTGCCGGCTCGAACCAGTCCTCAGTCTCGCACGAATTTTTCAGACCCTGCATGAACGTGCCGATATTTTTGATGATCGGTCCGAGAGCAGCAGCACTTTTCATATGGCGGCGGATTCCCGAGATCTCCCGCTCGGCCTGGGCGAGAACCTGCTCACCGATGACGACATTCATGATCCCTGTCATCACGTCACCGCAGTTGTGTGCTTCATCGATCAGCAGCATCACGTCTGCCGGCTCTATCCCGAGTGACCCATACAGCTGGTTTCTTATCTCTTCATCGAAGAGATGGTGGTAATTTGCGATGACAACATCAGAACGCTGGGCAGCAAGAAGCAGCATCTCGTACGGGCAGACCCCGGCGCTGATATCGCGAAGTTCATCAGGCCGGGCAAGTTCCCGTGCAACCCGTTCTGCCTTGGCTTTCAGGGGTGTGGAGGGGACCATGCGAAGACTGCTCCCCTCTCCGGAAAGAAATATCCTGCTCCGGATATAGTAGGGGCAGATGACCGGGTGTTCCTCATCAAGTTTCCGTATCTGCTGGGTGATTACCGCATCCTTTGACGGGACGAGCGACCCCTGCTCTGCCCTTTCCCGCATCAGGTTCGTGGATACCGCCTTGACTCCCTCACACCGCCGGTACACATCCCCACCTCCCGACAGCATGCAAAGGCTCCGCTTCCCGATAAGGTAGGAGTAGGAGACTGACCGTTTCCTTTTCCTGATCAGTTCGAGTTCCCTGATGAACGTGTTCAGCTGGCTGATGGTCCGGACTGCAACAAGGATCTTTCTCCCGGATCGCTCTGATAAGAGGGCAGCGACCACGCTCGATTTCCCGCTTCCGGTCGGCGCATCGATCATGGCGATCCCACCCTCCCGTGCGCACTGTGCCACCCGTTCCAGCATCTCCTTCTGGAACGGGCGGTAGGACTCGTATGGGAAATAGGCATCCAGCTTGTCCATTACATAGTGTTTGTTCCGGACTGTTTTTTATTCTTCCAAAGGAGAGATCTCTATCATATGGCGATCCATCCCATCGACTACCGTTATGGAACCCCAGAGATGCGTGCGGTCTGGAGCGAGGAGAACCGGTTCTCATCCATCGTCCGGGCCGAGGCGGCACTTGCGAGGGCAGGCGCGGAGTTCGGTCTCATTCCCCCCGTGGCAGCCGATCTGATCGGCAGGAACGCGGAACAGGCGTCCCTCTCCCGTGCCAAAGAGATCGAGGCAGAGATCAACCATGATATGATGGCCATCGTGAAAGCCATAGCAGAGGTGTGCGGAGAGGCAGGGGGATGGGTACATTACGGTGCAACCTCGAACGATATCCTTGACACGGCCACCGGGATCCAGCTGAAGGAGTCGCTCGCAATCCTCGATGCAAAACTCCGGAGCCTCCTTGCCGTCCTGCTCAAACGGAGTTACGAGACCCGGCACCTTGTCTGTGCTGCACGCACGCACGGCCAGATCGGGGTCCCGACAACCTACGGGCTCCGGTTCGGGATATGGGCAGCGGAGACGGCGCGGCATCTCGACCGGCTTTCTGAACTGTTGCCAAGAGTAGCCGTCGGTCAGCTGACCGGTGCGGTGGGCACCCAGGCAGCACTCGGGGAGAAAGGAATGGAGATCCAGGACCGGATGATGGAACTCCTCGTGATTGTCCCGGTGGAGGTATCAAACCAGGTGATCGCACGCGACCGGTATGCCGAGTATTTCATGTTCCTTGCCAACGTGGCCACAACACTTGACAAGATCGGTATCGGAATACGGACCCTGCAGCGGAGCGAGATTGCCGAAGTCGAAGAGGCCTTCGGGAAGAAGCAGGTCGGGTCGAGCACGATGCCCCACAAGAGGAACCCTATCAGGAGCGAGCAGGTCTGCGGCCTTGCCCGGGTTATCCGGTCAGCAGTTGAGCCGGCACTCCAGAACAACACCCTCTGGGACGAACGGGACCTCACGAACTCTTCCTGCGAGCGGGTGATCTTCCCCGAGTCGACAATCCTCACCGATCACTGCATCAGGCTGCTCACCGGTGTTCTTGAAGGGTTGGTCATCAGGGAGGAGAACATACGCAAGAACCTCGACCTTCTCCACGGGGCAAACATGGCCGAATCGGTGATGATCGCCCTTGCCGGTAAAGGGATGGATCGGCAGGAGGCGCACGAGATCGTCCGTGTCGCGAGCATGAAGGCACATGCTGAGAAGATGCCACTCGATGAAGTGCTCGCTCTCGACCGGAAGGTGACCGCCTGTATCTCCCGGCAGGAGATCCGGGAACTGCTCAATCCCGACCGGTATACCGGGACGGCAGTGAAGCAGGTGGAACGGCTTCACGGGAAGCTGAGCCGGAAGTACCTCAAAGGGTGAAGAGATTTGCAGATCCCTGTCCGGGAGAGGTCGATGGAAAATTCTCAACTCGTTTTTAGAGTGAACACGAAGTGAATTTTTCATGTCCTGATAAAAAAATGGAGTAACGAGGATTACCGGACCGCCAGTTATTTCGATTGCGTTTTTCAGCATGAAAATTAAATTTTCGGTGGATA
>JAJRBV010000030.1 GCA_028679275.1 Methanoregulaceae archaeon | reverse complement strand
CGGAGATTGGGAGAAGATGGAGGGAGTCCCGGCCTGAACTTCTCAAAGCTGCCGGGAGTGTTCTGGAATTACTTTCAAATACAAAGGAAAAAGGCGGGAGACTCAGGCGGAGCATGCCAGATTCGGGATTCCAGGAACTGCTCCTCCGTTTTGACAGGATAAACGGCGGATTTGGAGACGCTCCGAAATTCCCCCTCCCTCACAACCTGCTTTTCCTGCTCCGTTATTCCCGCCTTAAGGGGGAGGAAAAAGCAGTCCGGATGGTGGAAAAGACACTCCGTGGTATGGCCATGGGGGGGATCTATGACCAGCTTGGTTCAGGTTTCCACCGTTATTCGACAGATTCGCACTGGCTTGTACCTCACTTTGAAAAGATGCTCTACGATCAGGCGCTCCTCATTATGGTATATACCGAAGCATACCAGGCTACCGGGGATGATCTGTTCGGAACCATCGCAAGGGAGTGCATGGATTACGTGCTCCGCGAAATGACCTCTCCTGAAGGGGGATTTTTCTCGGCGCAGGATGCCGATACGGAAGGAGAAGAGGGGGGGTATTACCTGTGGACGAAAAAGGAAGTCGAAGATCTCCTGGACAAGGAGATGGCAGCATTCGTAAGTGGTGCGTGGCACCTGACAACCGCAGGGAATTACATTGACCCGGGGACGGGAGAAAGGACGGGAAAGAATATCCTCAACCTCCCGCGGGATCCCAGGGATCTCCACTCCCGGACCGGAATGCAGGCAGAGGACAGCTCCGTCATCCTTTCAGAAGCACGCAGGATCCTTCTCTCTGCACGAAAAGAGCGTCATACTCCCCTTACTGATGACAAGATCCTGGCTGACTGGAACGGGCTGATGATTGCAGCATTTGCACGATCAGCAAGGGTCTTTGGCGATACGCGTTACCGGGATGCGGCCGCGAGGGCAGCCGGATTCATCCTTGCATCAATGCGGGATGCTGATGGCCTGCTCCTCCACAGGTACCGAAACGGCACAGCCGGCATCTCCGGGCAGGCCACAGATTATGCCTATCTCATCTTTGGTCTGACTGAACTGTATATGGCAACATTCAGTCCCGTGTATCTTTCCGCTGCTGTGGACCTTCAGGGCCGTTTTGAGAAGCATTTCCGGGATCCTTCAGACGGAGGATTCTTCACCGCTCCGGTAACACAGACCGATCTCATCGCCAGGCAGAAGGATTTCTATGATGGGGCGCTTCCTTCCTCCAACTCTGTGGCTTTCACAAACCTCCTCCGGCTGACTATGCTTACCGGGGATACTTCCTTTGAGAGATGCGCTTCTGATCTCGCCCGTCTCTATGCAGGCTTTCTCGAACAATCCCCGGCCGGACATACGTTTTTCCTCTCCGGGCTCTGTCTTCTTTTCGGGCCGTCTGCAGAGATTGTCATCTGTGAAGGTCCGGAAGGGGAGCCGGCAGAGGATCTTGCTGGTGCCCTGAATACCCTCTATCTGCCGTTCATGGTGGTCCTTCTGAAAAATTCAGGAACCGAGGAGGAACTCGGAGCAATCGCCCCGTTTACAAGGGAAATGAGCCCGGTTGGCGGGAAGACAGCCGCATACATCTGTTCCCGTCACACCTGCTCAGTGCCCGTGACCGGAGTAAAAGAGCTGCTTGAATCAGCAGAGAAGAGGAGTGGGCGGGGGTAATCCATTGCCTGAAAAATATCAGATATTTTTCAGGGCAACCATGTCCTTAACCCCGGTAAGTCTCCATACAAGAGAGCGTTCCTCAAGGGCGATTGCCTCAGGGGGATCCTGAGGGGAGTGCCCGAGTGCAGCAAGGATGTTGTTTGAGAGTCTGCGTTCCTTTATCAGGCTGACAAACTCCTCCCGGATAATCTTCTTATCAATGGAATCGGTCACTTCTTCGAGGTATCCCTGGAGGGTGATGAAGGTGTAACAGGAGAGGTCTTTGGTATATTTCTCCACCTCAACCGCAACATAAGGGCTCTTCCTGAAATAGTCGATCTTTTTGCCATATTTTGTCGAGAGGAAGTGGAGGAATTTGCCGTCAAAGACATACAGGAATGGGGCGATATACGGGTATTTTTCTCCCTGGAATGCGATGCGGCAGACATATCCTTCCTCGATAAGATGGTCATAGTCCTGTTTCTCCATTCGGGGAATTTTCACTATATCCATGGGGGTCTCCTTCTCTGCTCAATAGCAGCGGGGGTAACATAAATTTTGTTAATTCACCTTCACGAAAAACCACATTCGCCCGGGAGGCTTCTCTACCTGTCATTCCGGCAGGGATGCCCTAAAAATCACGGATTGAAAACCTGATGATTTTTATTCCCTCGTAACAGGGTATCCTGCATTGATATACCCGGTCATTCCCCCGAGGATGTTTGCAAGCCGCGGGTACCCGTTCCTGGCGAGGATGCTTGCTGCAAGGGAACCCTTGTATCCGGCGTCACAGTAGGCGGCAACCAGCAGGTCCCGGGGCACTTCCCCGAGTCTTCCCGGGAGTTCCCCAATATAGATATGGCGGGAACCCGGAATCCTTCCGGCCCTTCCGACATTCGCAATATCCCTCACGTCCAGAAGGAAGATATCTTCCCCCTTCAGTCTCCCTGCGAGATCATGGACACTCCAGGCCTCGATCCGGCCTATGGGGCTGCCGGACTTGAAATATGCCGGAAACCCCCCTGCGAGGTATCCCTTAAGGTTATCGTAACCGAGCCGGAGAAAATGCCGGCTCACCTCAACAAGATCGCAATTGAAGTCGTCAACGAGGATGATGGGGGTATCATAGGTGAGGAACCAACCCGCAAAGGCCGGGATACCTTCTTTCCAGATTGAGAGGCTTCCCGGAATGTGGCCTCCTGCAAATGAGGTCGGTGAACGGATATCAAGGATCTGGACTTTCCCCTGGAGTTCCCTGATCTCCTTTACGGGATACGGGCGGAGGTCCGGGAGGTGGTGGGTGAGTGGGGGACCTTGCCGGTTCACCGATTCCATCTTTTTGAAATACGGCGGCAGATAGTGGTGCTCATTCACCTTCTTCTGTATGAACTCCTCTTTTGAGAGGGCCAGGAGAGGATTGGTCCTTTTCTCATACCCGACAGTCGTATATTCGTGATCGCTTATTTCTGACCCGCATACCGATCCCGCACCATGCGCAGGAAAGACGATAGTCCCGTCCCCGAGCGGGAGGATCTTCTGCCAGATACTCCAAAAAAGCATTTCTGATACCTCATGCCTTTTCTCAGGGCCGAAGAAGTCGGTCCGACCCACATCACCTGCAAAAAGGGCATCGCCAGTACATACCGCATAGGGGATATCCGACACCTCGGTGTCTGTCACTACCAGTGATATACTCTCAAGCGTATGGCCGGGCGTTTCGATAATCCGGAGCTCCACGGGACCCAGACGGAGCCTGTCCCCGTCTTTTACCTTGTTCCCGTAGGCAAAATCCATCTGGTGGCCATGGTAGATCGCCGCACCGGTTCTCGCCGCAAGTTCGAGCGATCCGATCACGTAATCTTCGTTCCGGTGAGTTTCGATTATATGCACAATCCGTGCCCCGATCTCCTGGGCCAGGTCAAGGTATACCCCGCAGTCCCTCCTCGGGTCAATAACCGCTGCAAGTCCCCCTGCACTGATGAAATAAGAGTTGTGAGAGAGGCCCTCCGATGATATTTTACGAATAATCATAAGTATGCCCAATCCGGGAAATTACGTCTCCGATAGGATATAGGTTTCGAACGCTATTGTCTGACTTCAAGGAATCTCAGGCGGGTATTTGAAATAAATGGTCGAGGGGTATGCAGGTTCCCCTGCACGGAAGTGTTGACCGGGGACATCAGGAGAACCAGAGCCATGAAAACCTAAATGAAGGAGATCGATCCTGCAACAGCGCATGATTCTTATAGTGCATGGCGGGAAGGTATCCATGATGATCTTGTCCTGGCTGTCAGTCTTGCGGTATGGTATACCAGTAAGAACAGACCCTAGGAGAACCGGTTTATACTCAGAGGAGTAACCCGGCAATGGTGATCGAATGCCCCGATTAGAAAAGCTGCAGAGGAGTTGGGTAGCTCTCATTATAGTGATAACCAGAAAGGGCGATGATTTGGCGTGCCTGGGCGGGACCATTCGGGTAGTGTGATTCCTCATCTGGTTTTCCAGGATGAGGATCTGATTTCGATGCGGTGAATCGCTTACCATTGAGAATCAAATCATAAATTATATATTTACCTCCAAATATTCTGAAAATTATCATTAGATAGGGGGAACATAGCTATGACGACATTAAAATCCGGCTTAATAATTGTAATTCTTTCAGTTTTTTTGGCAATGGGCGTTGGAATTGGGAGTGCAAATGGGCAAGAGCCATATGTTGCATTTGACTATGAACCAATCAGGCCTGGTGTAGGAGAGGTCATCACATTCGATGGCTCGGAATCATATTTGGTTATAATATAAACTAGTACCTTCTTTTTGCCAATTTGCAGTGTCAACTGGAACTCCAATTCACTGAATATTCGAGTAAGCTCTTTTAACAAAATACATTGCTAAAAAGATGGTGATCCTGCCTCACCTTATCGCACAACATGAGGTGCAGGCACGCCCGCGGAATCGGTATTAGTGCCCCAGCCGGAATAACTTCATTGGGACTT
>JAJRBV010000141.1 GCA_028679275.1 Methanoregulaceae archaeon | reverse complement strand
TCGAAATACTCGATCGCATCCATCTAGGATCCCTTGATAAACCCTGATGCAAGGAGTGCAGATCCCACAGCCCCGATATACTGGGAATGGTGGGGGACAACGATCTCGACCTGAAGGAGATCTCCCATCGCCTTCACCAGGCCCTGGATAAGTGAGGTCCCGCCGACCATGATAACTGGTTCCCTGATATCCACTTCCTGGAGCTGCTGTTCAAACACCTGCTCGGCCACACTGTGACATGCTGCTGCCGCGACATCTTCGGGAGAGCTTCCGGCAGCAAGGGCGTTCACCAGGCTCTGGGTACCAAACACGATGCAATAGCTGTTCATCGGGACCGTCTTTCCCATCCCCTTCATCGCAAGAGGACCGAGCTCGGTGATTTCAATTCCAAGTCGTTTTGCGGTCATCTCGAGGAACCTGCCGCTCGCCCCTGCACAGATGCCCCCCATCGTGAAGGTTCCCGGTATTCCGTCCTGGACACTGATCGCCTTGTTGTCCATACCTCCGATATCAATTACAGTGGACGGCCCATGCTGGGTATCGGCAAGATACACCGCACCTTTCGAATTGACAGTAAGCTCCTCCTGGATGAGATCGGCCCGGATCTTCTCCCCAACAAGGAACCGGCCGTATCCTGTCGTCCCGATCGCCTGTATCTCCTCTCGCCGGATCCCCGATTCTCTTATGGCGAGGTCGATCGCCTCCTCAGCACTCCTGAGGACAGCGGTAGTTGGAAGCCAGCCGGTCCCTATGATCCGGTTATCCTGCATGATCACGGCTTTGGTTGTGCTTGAACCGGAATCAACACCAAGGGTCAGTCCTTCCTGGACCTCGCGGGCGAGCAGCGCTCTCCTCCGCGCAATTGTCGTAAGGGCCTCCATTCTGGTCAGGAGGGTTCCTGCCGTCGTCCTCTCGGTAAAAGAGTAACTGACGACCGGGAGGCGCGAATTCTCATGGATGTACCGGCGCAGTTCATTTCTTACAATTGCCGCCTCGGCACACCGGAAGCAGGTTGCAATAAATACCGCATCGGCATCGACTTTTCCTTCAACGAGCGCCCGGGCGCGGGCAATGGCAAGTTTCAGATCAGGGCTCCGTACATCAAGGCCGAAAAGGTCAAAACCCTGCCGGATGTCAGCAAGCCTGATGTCAGGGAAAAAAATCTCCGCATCGACAGATTTTGCGGCTTCTTCTATCTCTTTCTGTACACCGGAATATTCGGGTCCGCACGAGAGTTGGGCTATCCTGACAAGGCTCATGCACCACCTCCCCCAAGTTCCCGGAGAAATTTGCTGATTGCGGCCACGAATTCAATGCCTTCTTCCTCGGTCCTCGGGTACCGGAGATCAAGGATCGGGATACCGGTTTTTCGCAGGAGGAACTGGATCAATTCGTTTGTCCTAGCGCACCCCATGCAACCGAACGAGAAATCGGCGTCATGGATGATGATTGCCGCGTCAGCCTGTTCTATCATCGGGCCGTATAGTGACATCCTGCCCCGTACCCCCGCAGGGACTTCCACTGCTGCCCATTTCAGGCCCCGTTTTGGGTCTTCAGGGGTGATCTGGAGCGGCGGGGATTCCAGTCCCGGGGTCTGGATGTGCTCCCGGATCTGGGTGGCGGCAGAGAGCGGCGTGTGACCGAACCGTGCCACAAGATCGGAGAGAATGAGGCTTGTCGTCGGATAAATAAACACCTTTGCCATGGTCAGGACTCCTCGGATTCGATGATCTTCTGGAGCTTCTTAGCATCCAGTTTTGCTGTTCCCGCAGGAGACGGTGGTTTTGGGATCGATCCTGTCTCACGTTTTGGCAGTTCCCCGAGTCCCTTTGAGATGAAGCGGATAAGTGAGATCTCAAACTCATGACCAAAGTATCCCGGGCGTGCACCTCCAAGGTTCGCCCGGCATCTCCGCGGATCACCTGGGGGAAACCCCCTGTCTTTCACAAAGATATGGGTTGGATCAATCTCACGGAGATGATCAATGATTGCATTGACATCATCCTCTTTTCCGGTAATCTGCAACCCGAAGCAGGTTTCCTTGATCATGACCCCCTGTGATATCTCATAAGCCCGGATGGCCAGGTCAGACGGTGTCATTCCGGGCGATTCAACAAATACATATTTTGTTACGGTATGCGCATACTGCGGATGGTATTCGGTCATCTCCCCGCCTCCCGGATAAAAACAATATCTTTCTCTTTAAATTCCTTTAGCTTATGAAGATCGAACACCTCTCCGATGAGATTGGTGCCTTCGAAAGGTTCTGATGTTGGTCCGAATTCGCTGTTATCCGTGGTCCTTACGCCAACAAGCCCTGCACCCCTCCGGGCATCATTTGTGATACCGAGGGTCCCTGCAGGCACGTTGTCCGAAGGGATATTTTCCGGCACAATATTCACCTCTTTTGGCACGGATGGTTTGAACAGGTAAACATCCTCGAAATGAAAGAAGAGAGGAAGACTTCCCACATGATGAAGGTGAAGGCCGGTCAGTCTCCGGAAAATTTCACAGGATTCGGGGGCATGCACATCATCAAGAGAGATATCCACTACCTGTGAGAGCGGAACCGTGGAGAGCTGCACTTCGCCCGCTGCAAGGCATTCAAGCGTTGTTTCCGGAATCTGTCCGACCACAACACGGTCTCCTTCACGCTCATCAATAACCAGCCGGATCCCCTTTGCTTCAGCTACCTGTTCCGCATCGGGAAGGGGAAGTCCCACCAGATCAAAGCGCGGAGGTTCAATGTTCAGGCAGAAAATATCCCCTTCTTTTG
>JAJRBV010000193.1 GCA_028679275.1 Methanoregulaceae archaeon | reverse complement strand
TCCCCGATATGACCCGGAACGGTTCGGGATTCGCCTTGTCGGATCACCCAAGCATGCCGATGTGCTCCTTGTCACCGGTCCCGTCACCAAAAAGATGGCTGCAAGGGTAAAGCGGGTCTATGAGCAGGTGCCGGATCCGAAAGTGGTGATGTGCATCGGCACCTGCGGCCAGTCTGGCGGGGTCTTTTATGACTCCTATAACCTGGACGGCCCGATCGACCAGGTGCTCCCTGTCGATGTATACGTACCGGGATGCCCGCCCCGGCCGGAGGCAATCATCTTCGGAGTGGTAAAGGCATGGGAAAAACTTGAACGTCTGGAGGCGGTACAATGAGCGATACTACACCCTTCACTCCACAGCAGATCATCGATCTCTATTCTGCAGAATTCGGCCCCGGTCTGAAGGAGGCCAGGATTACCGAACGGGGAGAAGGGACACAGAAAAGGACAAGCTACGACATCTGGCTCCGGGTCGACCGGAGCCTCCTCAAACCAGCGATACAGAAACTGATGAGCATCCGTTTCCCCCACCTGGCAGTGATCGCCGGAAATGATCGTGGAGCCGAGATTGAACTCCTCTACATATTTTCAGTTTATTATGGTGTAAAATTCGGAGAGTACATGGTAACCATCGGCATAACCCTCCCGAAAAGTGATCTTACAGTCCCTACTATCACCGACCTTATTCCCGGGGCTCTTATCTCCGAACGTGAAAAACAGGAGTTTTTCGGTATCACGGTGACAGGTATTCCCGATGGCAGAAGGCTCTTTTTACCGGAAGACTTCCCGAAGGGGGTCTACCCGTGGAGAAAAGACGAGACAGGCATTGTCCCGGAACTGGTCAAGGACCTCTGGTCGATCGACCGGCCGCAAAACCGTCCCGCTCCTCCCGTTCCTGAAAAAGCTCCTCCAGCAGAAGAAAAGACCGCGGGGGTGGAACCTCATGAATGACGGCAAGGCCAACAAGACCGTGCCCTACACAGTCCCTATCGGACCGGTCCATCCAGCCCTGAAGGAACCGGTGATGTTCACTTTCGGGATGGAAGGAGAGGTGGTAAAGACAGTGGACTTTGCTCCAGGTCAGACCCATCGCGGGGTGGAGTGGATGGGGATGCGCAGGAATCCCGTCCAGATCGTGCACCTCACAGATAGGATCTGCGGGATCTGCGGGGTTGTCCATTCGCTCTCTTTTGCACGTGCCGTAGAGAAGATTGCCGGAATCGAGGTTCCCGAACGGGCCGATTACATCAGGACCATCCTCCATGAACTGGAACGGATACAGTCCCACCTCCTGTGGGCCGGTGTGGCCGCCCATGAGCTTGGATTTGACTCGCTCTTCTACCTTGCATGGAGGGTTCGGGAGGAGTCGATGGACATGATCGAGAACCTGACCGGGAACCGGGTAAACTACGGCATCGTCCAAATCGGCGGTGTCCGGAGAGACATCTCGGATGACCAGCGTCCGATTCTCGAGAAAGGTCTGAAGTATTATGAAGGTCTGCTGGACCAGATGGCAACCGTCTTTCTGGAAGACAGCACTATTCGCATGCGGTGCCGCGATCACGGTCTCCTGTCCGAAGAGCAGGCCCGTCTCCTCTGTACCATCGGACCTACGGCACGAGCGTCCGGCCTGAACATGGATGTCCGGCAGGATTACCCCTACTGCGCCTACGGGGATCTCGATGTGAAGGCAATTCTCCCTCCGGGCGGAGCACATGGCGACGTGTACGACCGTATCATCGTGCGGCTTCTCGAGGTAGGCCAGTCCATTGGCATTATACATCAGTGTATCGACAACCTTCCGGCAGGGGAGATCCTCTGGGAACCGAAGTTGGCCAAGCTCCTTGCCGTCTGCAAAAAGGCAAACGGCGAAGCAATCGGCCGCGTGGAGGCACCGAGGGGCGAGTGCATGCATTATGTCAGGATGGATGGTAATGAAGCCCCGGCTACCTGGAAGGTCAAAGGGTCGTCCTACAGCAACCTGATGTCCTGGATCCCGATGCTCCAGGGTGAACAGCTCGCCGACGTCCCGATCATCGTTGCGTCTATCGATCCCTGCCTCTCGTGCACAGACCGTGTCACGGTAGTAAGGGATGGAAGGTCAGATATACTTACAAAGGAAGATCTGACACGGCTTTCGCGGGAGAAGACACGGAGGCTGATGTAATGACCACCGACCTTGCCTATATCAGCATCGGTGTTGTGCTTGTTGCTGTATTCGGGATTGTCATCGGCCTCTTCCTGATGGGATTTGACAGGATCGTTGCGGCCCGGATGCAGGCGAGGATCGGTCCCCCCCTCACCCAGCCTTTCACCGACATAAGGAAGCTCTTTGCAAAAGAGAATGTCGTACCTGAGAACGCCATCCCGTGGCTGTTCAATCTCGCACCGGTGCTTGCCCTTGCAGCAGCAATCACCATCCTGCTCTACCTTCCGATCGGGGGCTTTCCCCCGGTCCTATCAGAAGGAGGCGACCTGATCCTCGTGATGTATCTCCTCACGATTCCTGCACTCGCACTGGTTGCCGGGGGGTTTGCTTCAGGTTCACCCTACGCAACCGTTGGTGCCCAGCGAGAGATGGTGACGA
>JAJRBV010000086.1 GCA_028679275.1 Methanoregulaceae archaeon | reverse complement strand
ACAAGGTCAACAAGCTGATCAAGGGCATGAACGAAGAGTCCTATAAAAACGGCTGGAAACTTGATGCGTCACTTGGAACGGTTGCGTTCGGTTCGGCCCTCTATAACTGGGCAGTCTCGGTCCCGTACATGCAGAAAAGCGGGGTCTCTTTTAAGGAAGTATATAACCGGTGCCGGTCCGGGGACATGAAATACCTTGCCAAGAACAGCCCCCTTTCCGAAGTTTTGCTCGATATGGTGGTCCGCCACCTTCCAAACCCCGTCGAAGCTCAGAAACGCCGTATCGGAGCAATCTGGCACGGGGACAAGGAAGCAAAGGAAGGAAAAGCCATGCTCAACTGTGACCCGAATGGTCCGGTTGCCCTGATGGTGACTGACATCTCCTTTGATCCCCACGCAGGAGAAGTCGCAACAGGACGTCTCTTTTCCGGGCGCCTCAAGCGGGGCGACGGTCTCTATGTCATGGGTTCGGCAATGAAGGAGAACCGGCTCCAGCAGGTCGGTATTTTCATGGGACCAAAAAGGGTTGAGGTCGATGAGATTGTGGCCGGAAATATTGCAGCAGTGACCGGTCTTAAAGACGCTATTGTCGGCTCCACCGTTACCACGCTCATGGATATGACCCCCTTTGAATCGCTCAAGCACTACAGTGAACCGGTCATGACCGTGGCAGTAGAGGCCAAGAACATGAAGGACCTGCCGAAGCTCGTTGAAGTGCTCCGCCAGGTGGCTAAAGAGGACCCGACCCTTGTTATCACCATTAACGAGGAGACCGGGGAGCACCTCATCTCGGGCATGGGGGAACTTCACCTCGAGATTATTACCGGGCGTATTAAAAGGGACAAGGGGGTTGAGATCATCACTTCCGAGCCGATCGTCGTCTACCGCGAAACTGCCACCCAGAAGGTGGAAGCTGTTGAAGGAAAGTCCCCGAACCGGCACAACAGGTTCTATTTCGACCTTGAACCCCTGCCGGATGAGATTGTTGCCCTGATCAAGAATAACGAGGTCTCCATGAACCAGCAGGCCCTGGAGCGGCGTGATGTGCTGATGAAGGCAGGTATGGACAAGGACGAGGCAAAGAGCGTCAAGGATATCAAGGGCACCAACATGCTCATCGATATGACCAAAGGTATCCAGTACCTCAACGAGACGATGGAACTGATCATCGAGGGTATCCACGAGGCGCTTGCCGGGGGTCCCCTTGCGGATGAACCCGTCCAGAATCTGAAGATGCGTCTTGTTGATGTCAAGCTCCACGAGGATGCAATCCACAGGGGCCCGGCGCAGGTCATCCCGGCAGTACGAAGCGCGATCAAGGCAGGTATCCTTCTTGCGGGAGACTCGCTCCTTGAACCCGTCCAGAAGATCCAGATCACCGTTCCCACCGACCAGATGGGAAGTGCAACTTCCCAGATTCAGGGGAGGAGGGGGCAGGTCTTTGATATGCAGAGTGAAGGCGACACGATCACCGTGATCGGAAAGGCCCCTGTAGCTGAGCTCTTTGGTTTTGCAGGAGATATCCGGTCTGCCACAGAAGGGCGTGCCATGTGGAGCACCGAGTTTGCCGGCTTTGAGATCGTCCCTGCGGGTATGGTAAAGGAAGTGGTCACTGCTATCCGCAAGCGGAAGGGTCTGAAAGAGCAGGTTCCGACCCCCTCGGATTACCTGGCCTGAAATCTTCATTTTTTATTCATTTCCTGCTTGTAGCACAGGGTATTTATACGCGAAACGAGGGAAACGAAAACCATTCGAAGCTGAAAAGCAGATACGGCAAAACCGGATAACTACATTTTTCCCGGGGAACGCCTCCTCGTTATTACCGCTATGAACTGGTATTCCGCATGGAAAGGAGTATCGGCCTTTTGAACGGATACTCGTCGAATTACTCCATAAAGAAAAAAATAGGCGATAGTACTAATTTGACCACCAAATCCAGAACCAAATTACGGCTGAAAAAGTGTTATGTATCCAGGTCTGAAATTGACATAAAAAAGTCACTGAACATTCGTGTGGATACATAAAAGAATCTGTTACATAACACCGACCTATCGCATAATGGGGGACGCCACAATAGCGGGGGTAAGCCGAAGGCGCAAACCAAAGGAGCGTCTTAATCGAGATAGTGATTTAACCGGTGGAAAACTTAGTAGCTGAAATGCCACTATGCCCAAAAAATTACTAGTTTTCAGTGAGGGATCCCTTCAGAGCACTGAAGCACTGACAATCTTCACCGGCGAGAGCGGCCTGTCGCTCCTGTCGGTTTTCACTTTACCAATCTTGTCGACGACGTCCATTCCCGCGACTACCTTGCCAAATACGGGGTGATTTTTATCAAGGTAGTTGTTATCAACGAGGTTGATAAAGAACTGGCTGCCCCCTGAATTCGGACCGGCATTTGCCATCGAGATAGTCCCCCTGTTGTTCTGGTTTACGGGGGTGAACTCATCTTTTATCACATATCCCGGCCCCCCTGTGCCGGTCCCTTTCGGGCATCCCCCCTGGATCATGAACTTGTCAATGACACGGTGGAATACGATCCCATTGTAGAACCCTGACGAAACAAGTTTTTCGAAATTTCCTGCAGTCACCGGCATATCTCCGTAGAGCTCAAGAATGATCTCCCCCATCGAAGTCTCCAGTTTGATACGATTCCCGGCAGGATGCGCCTTTATCTCAGACATGCCATAAGGTTTGACGCGGAGGAGAATAAAACCGATGAATGATGAAAATGCCTGCTCTGCTGGACCGGGGGTCCGTAAACTGGCATGGGTCGGAAACTGAAATCGAAACAGTTAAAAAAAATTCCCTGCCATACCTAGGCAATGGATTCATCACGGCTGAAGATCGTGGTTTTCGGGTCTTTTCATGCGGGCAAGTCCACGTTTATCCATGCAATTGATCCCGCATCACGCCATATCGAAGCAGAATGTGGTGAAACCACCACGACCGTTGCGCTTGATTATGGAAGAGCGATGGTCAATGATCTCCATATTCACCTGTATGGGACGCCTGGACAGGAACGGTTCGAATTCGCACGGAAGATCATTATGCAGGGGATGGATGCGGCGCTCCTCATGGTAGACTGTACCTGTGCAGTGGATGCTTTTACGAAAGATATCTACCATGATCTCATGGATAGTCAGATCCCGCTCGGGCTCGTGCTGAACAAATGTGATGTCACCGAGTCATGTCCTGCGATGGTGAGAAGGGAGCTCCCGGGAAACACAAATATCTATGAGATTTCAGCAAAAGATCCCTCGAGTGCACGGGAAGCATTAGGCCGGTTTGTGGAAGATATTGCAAAGAACCGGTGAAATCATGGAACATTTCATTTTTATGGCATTTTCATGTTCTGCAGGGGAAGATCCGGGTTTTAAACGGGAGATCCTGCAAGGATAAAAGAGGAGATGTTCCTTCCTATCCCTCCTGCAGGAGCGGCGATCCGGCGAGTTCCCTTGCCCAGGAACGAACCAGGTTCTCATCACGGAAGTCACCCGGAGTTGCCCCACCGAGCCTTATCATGGCTTTATCGGCCGGAGACATACGGTCAGGGTCAATGTTGCCTGGGAAGAACCCTGCGCTCACCGGGGTGATGAAAACGCGGATTGCATCAAGGGCGGCTTCTCCGCTCTTCAGGTGCTCCACTGTCCTTTCCTTCAGCGAATAACCGACTGAAAATACGGCAACAGGTCGTTCCTGTAGCGGGTGGCGGAACCTGCTCACAAAATCCCGTGCTTCCGGGAGCCATTTGCCCATGTAAAGAGGGCTTCCGATGACGACTGCATCATATTTTCCAGGGTCATTGATAGCGGAGACAGGGAGGACCGTCACATGGAAGCCTGCACCCTCAAGTTCCTCTCCGATGATCCGGGCAATATCGCTGGTTGAACCATACCGGGTAGCATAGCAGACAAGAATGTTTTTCACGGTGGATATACCCTCCTGTACCAATGTTACATTAATATTGGAGAATCTCCCTATTTACATTCCCGGTATTCCGGCAGGCGGCCGGTAGTCCGGATATCAGTGTACCTGTGATAATCATGAAACAAAAAGAGGTTTTTCAGGGCGTTCCCGGCATGCTGCGGCCTTTTAAGGAATACATCGAAAAGAAAGGGCTCTCTGCCGGTGACCAGATCGTGTACTATGGGTGCCCTGGCACATGCACACCGTTTGTCGAACTCCTTGGCTTTGCGGTACGGAGCATGGGCCTTGAACAGGTGTTTGTTCCTTATGTGGATGAATCAAAAGCGCAGAAACTGAAACTGGCTCCTGACATCGGGATGCAGGCAGGAGGCACCGTAAAAATCAGCATGCCAAAGGCGGTTGTGGTCATGGGCGGGCTCTCAATGCCGAATGTTCCGGTTACCCTGGAACAGGTGAAATCAGCTGTTGAAAAACATCCCGACGCCCTCCTGATAGGGATCTGTTTCATGAACATGTTTGAAAAGGCGGGCTGGCTCAGGGCAATGGAGTTTGACCTGCTGATCGATGCAACAATCAGCCCGGTTGATGTCTGGAAGTGAACATTTTCATTCTCAATCTTCTTTTTTGAAAAGATATGGAATGCAATGAATACTTCGATGAGGTGTCAGCATTCCACCCCTCTAAGTTCTCCACACCCTTCGGATGAAATGAAGGAGAATCCCCAACCTGAAAGTACCCGTCCATTCAGGAATTAATCACAGTAAAAGAATCATATCCTGCAATGGGGAAAAAAATGTGGAGGTATTATTTCGGGCTGATATAGGGGTTCCGGAGCGCCTTGTTGACGCCGAACTTTGCCCGCTCTTCTACGGTCTTCTGGTTCTTTGTGATCTTCTCGTTTGCCAGTTTTGAGACGAGCTCAAGCCCGGGTTTGACCTGCTCGATTGGCTTTGTCTCAAAGCATCCGGCAGCGATTGCCTTTGACCAGATGTCATCCCCGTTCTTTGTCCGCACAAACACGGTGCTCCAGCCGTCCGGGCTTCCGACCGACCCGGTGGAAACATCAGCAAGGTTGGCCACGTAATCGAGGCAGACATGGCAGCCCGGCTGTTCGTAATTGTGGGTGACCTTGAGGGGCAGCTGGACTACCTGTCCACGTTCGCCGTAGACCCAGAACTTGCCCTTCCCGATCTCCATCTTCTTGACAGCTTCAAGCTTCATGGCTGCATGGTCTTCCACGAGCTGCTTGATGCTCTGGTAGGGGAAGTTCTCCATGCAGAAGATGCCGATTGCCAGAGCGATCTTGTCCGGAACATCACGGAGACCAACCGGGTAGAGCTGGCCCTTTCGCACGGCCTGCATCTGGCAGGGAGTACCTACAATACCGATCCTGTCGAGGCCATAGCTCCGGGTTGCCTCCTTGATGAAGGAGACGTTGGGGCTGATATTGTACCGGGTTCCCCTTGATTTCATCAGATCGTCTACAGTAGTAGCGACAAAGGGGCGTGGCCTCCAGGGCTCATCGCTGGGCCCGCTGACGATTGCACCGTCGATGATTCCCTCTTCAAGGGCATACTTGAAGAGCTGGGTGACAATACCGCCGTCCTGGGCTTTCTTCAGGATCTCCTTGTCAGCGCTGCGTGCCGATACACAGAGTTTGTATTTGCCGAGTTCAGTTCCCATCTTGTTCACCTCACTTGAGCGCTCCGTCAATGAGTTCCATGATCCCCTCGAACTCGTTCATGACGTCGAAGTTAAAGAAGCTCCGCGGGCACTGGGCATAACAGGCACCACACTTGATGCACATTTCCCGGTTCACGTTGGGCTTCCCGTATTCGTGGGTGATTGCCCTGACCGGGCAGGCGGCAGCACAGCTCCCGCATCCCATGCAGAGTCCCTGGTTGATGATATGATACATCAGGTCGCAACCACAGGCTTCTGTCCCGCGGTCTGCCAGCTGCATCAGAGGTGTCAGGTATTTCTTTGCCAGTTCCTGCTGCTCCTTGGTTCCTTTCAGGAGCAGGTATGCCATGACCACGACGTTCCTGATCAGCTGCGGTGTTGGTGCGCAGCCGGGAATATAGGCATCAACCTTGATGATGTCCCCGATTGGGACATACGACTCATGCTGAGGCTGGTTAGGCTGTCCGCCTCTTCCAAACCGGGTGATGTTACCATAACAGGCACATCCTCCCAGTGCCACAACGACGGCTGACTTTTCCCTTGTCTCCTTGATCTCATCGACAGATATCTTGTCCTGGATACAGATCGACCCTTCAACGAGGGCAACATCCATCTTGGGGATGTGCCGCACGTCCGCTAGGGTCAGGTCATACACCCAGTCCACGTACTTGTCGAGCACCGTTAACAGTCCACCATAGTTATCCGCTATGGCTACTTCGCAGCCAGTGCACCCGCTCATGTGTACATGGCCGGCTTTAATTTTGTCTGCCACAGGCTTATCCTCCTTTTTTAAAGTTTCTACCTTGTTCTTGACGTCAGCGCTCGCCGGCACAGGTTTCTCTTCCGGCATCTTGCTTCCGTCCTTCGTTCCGAAGATTCTTGATAGCCATCCCATAGTCCACCCCTAATAATTCCAGTACATGACGGACAGTTCTCGGGATTGCGTCCTGTACCTCATCCGTGAGCCCCAGTTCGAATTCGGGGGCTGTAACCCTTCGTGGCTGGCATCCGATAACCGTGATGTCGACTGAGTCTTTCAGGCGCTGGAGCGGTTCGGTAAGATCCCATGAATGGATATCCCGGTAGCTCCCCGCAGGCAGGTCCTCGACCGAAAAGTCCCGTATTTTACCCGGTTCAGCACCAAAATCGGCAATATCGATGATGATCAGCCGTTTTGTGTACCCCGGATCTATAAGGGTAAAAATAAAGTGCGGTCCGCCGAGTCCGGCGTCCACTACCTTTATTGTATCGGGAAGTTCGAGGCGAGCGAGCTCTTCTGCCACGGCAGGACCAAACCCGTCGTCAGCAAAGAGCGGATTTCCGCATCCTGCAACCACAATTTCCGGAAACAGCATCGGGCTACACTCACTGGATGAGTTTCTGGGCAACTATCCTCTTGTCCTGATCAATGACGATCATGTGGGTAGCACATGAGACACACGGGTCATAACCGCGCACCACCATCTCGGCAACCTGCCAGGGGGCACCGGTGAGTGCACGGCTGCAGGTCGGGAAGTTCCAGGTGGTCGGAACGAGCATCTCGTAGTAAAGCACACGGCCATCCTTGACTTTCGCAAGGTGTACATCGCATCCGCGGGGAGCCTCGTTTGCTGCCCAGCCAAGGGATCCATCGCCCTGGGGGATGGGATCTGCAAGCACTTTCCCTGACGGATTGTACTCATCAAGGGCATTGATCATGGCATAAAGACTGTCGGTGTACTCAAGCTGACGTGCAATGTGCTGGCCCCAGGTACCCTTCTCATCGAAGTTCTTGAACGTGACCAGTCGTGCCCGCGGACCTACTTCAACGGGAGCGCCATCATACAGCGGAACACCGGTGCAGGCTTCCATCTGCGGGTTGACTTTCGTGCCAACAGGAGATGTTCCTCCAATCGGGTAGCTTGGATCTGCCAGGCTGACTTCGCCTTCGCCCATATACCAGTCCCATGGTCTGACATCGGTCCAGCGCTTGGGATCCCAGCCGGGGTTCTCGTCAAGGTTTGAGCTGGCATATAACGGGTGTGCTGCCATGACCCCCTGGTTGTGGTACCCGAGGGTTTTTGGAAGCGGTATCTGTTTTCCTCCGACCTCAGTCCAGTCGCGTTTCCTCATGTTGTTGATGACCGCGAGCATGAATTCCATCTGCTCATGGGCGAGGACGAGACCTTCCTTTGCAAGATCGTACATCTTCGTCTTCGCACGGGGAGTGCATGCCTTGTACATTCCACCGACACGGGGATTGCTCGGGTGGATGCATTCGCCTCCTGCGATTTCTCCTATGGTCTGCCCGATCTCACGGATCCTCTGGATGCGCTTTGCGACGCTCCGGACGGGTTCTTCTGGTGTGAACGGGTTGATCTTCTTGTCCGTGCCCGGGATATAGAAATCGGGCAGGATCAGGATGTTGTGCAGCGCGATGCTGTGGAGCCGGTTGGCACACTGCAGCACGATTCGAAGGAGCTTGGCATCCTGCGGGATCTCGCACCGGATGGAGCCTTCCATCGACTCGATTCCGGCAAGCGTATGGGCAATCGGACAGATACCACAGACGCGTGATGCGATCTTTGGCACCTGGTCCATTGTCTTGTTGATGGCGAGCTTCTCAACTCCCCTTACAGGGGTGATGGAGAGCCAGTCACCACGCTCAATGATGCCTGCATCGTCCACTTTGAGGACGAGCTTTGAGTGTCCCTCAT
>JAJRBV010000059.1 GCA_028679275.1 Methanoregulaceae archaeon | reverse complement strand
CTTTTGCCACCCTTCTTGAAAGCGAGATTAGATCAAATGGGCCCAGGGAGTGGTCAGTGAAAAGGGTTGCCGTTGAGTAGAAAGGATCCTCACCCTGCGGCAGACCTGCCGTCTCTGATCCCGGAAGCTCTTCCCCGTCCTCGTTGAGGCCGTCGGCTCATATTTCATGTTTCCTACGATTCCCTGTCCGTTGTATAAGAACAATAAAGCATTTATCGCCGGGTAATACAAGAGTTTGGAGGAGGGGTTGAAACCACGGATGTTTGATAGCCCGACAAGCCATGGTCTGCTATAGAGCGATCTCCATGACACGGCCTATCATTCAAATAGGGCGGGCCGGTTGTATCCGATTTACGGAAAGTCATGTATTCTCGGCACAAAAAAGGACCAGCGGGTCCTGAGACTGTTTTATGAGGTTGGTTCGGATCATTAAAAACTGGGATCAGCCCGACCTTATGCGCCAGTCGCCTGGCTGCAAGGGTATATGGGGTGACATTCGGTTTACGACGCACCCCTTGAAAGAATGTGACTATGTCGTTGTGTTGAATGTTATCCCGGAGCCTGCGGTCGTTTTCTGCCCCCCGGAAAACGTGTGGGCTGTGATGCAGGAGCCTTACATCAAAGGGGTGTTTGAATGGATGGTACGCGGGCACTCTCAGTATTCAAAGGTTTTTACCCATCACGTTTTTTCCGACGATCAAAGATATATTCCTTCTCAGCCATGCCTCCCATGGCACGTGAACAGGACTTTTGATGAATTGACCGCCGCCACTATTCCCGGGAAGAAGGCAAAAACGGCGTCCTGGATTTCAAGTGACATGACTCTGTTTCCAGGACATGTCAAGAGAATGGAGTTCCTTCGGGCGCTGAAGCAGTCGCTCCTTGAAACGGATTTCTTTGGAAGGGGCATCAATTTCGTAGAAGACAAGTGGGACGCTTTGGCACCCTATAAGTATTCCTTTGCCGTCGAAAACAGCAGCAGCAAGGACTATTGGACGGAAAAGGTGGGAGATTGTTTTTTGTGTTTCACCCTGCCCATCTATTATGGGTGTACTAACCTGGAAGACTACTTTCCCCAAGAGTCATTCATCAGAATCAACATTGAGAATCCCGGGGAGGCTTTACGAATTGCCGAGGAGGCGGTTGCAGGCAAGGAATGGGAGAAGCGACTGGATGCCATTGCGGAGGCGAGAAGGCTGTTGCTCAACAAATACCAGTTGTTTCCGTTCATAAGCAAACGTATTAAAGAGGATAAGGGTCCGCACTTGCCGGAGGAGTTGAGGCTCGATGCATACCGAGATCGATTCTTCAAGCGGATCAAGGACGGTGTATATTTCATTGCACGGTGGGCTTTTCGGCGCCGGCTCGCTTGAAGCTAGAATAGCCTCGAACTGCCCTTAAGTTGACGCGCATGCGCTGCCTCCGGTAATGCAAATGTTCTCAGTGAAATAGAAATCCTTGAAAAAATACGGCCTCGTGTTCTTAAATAAGATCACTATGACCTGTTCATTCTTGTCGGTCCGTACAATTTTTCGCACATATAGTTCCATGCCCATCTGGTGAAAAACCGTATCCTGTTGCTCAACGGTTCCATCATCGATGGGGGCTTCACCGGGTGGTAGATCTTGTTTCTTCGTATCCCTGCCTTTGCTCTCGAAGGTCGCCAGCGTACGGTACAGAAGGGGTTGAGGGATCCATCTCGTGTGCTGCCGGACGTATAAGAGATGTTTTTCAGACCGGGCGGTGTATACTCACCATCCCCGCCATAGTCAAGCAGTGTATAGCCGCTGATCTCCAGCAGAGTAGGGAACAATACCTCGGCAAATCCCCGCCACCCGTTCTTTTGTTTCCCATGAATCAGTGCGAGGGCACGATTCGAGATACGGTAGATGACATTGAAGGATCGCAGGTACGTGGCCTTGTCGATCGTTTCGGTGGGATGCTGAAGGGTACACCACCCCCCGAAGGAGGGCTCTTCATGGTAATGACGGATATGGCTTGTGATAAGATCATGGTCAAATGATTCGAATGAACGCAGAAACGATTCCCATTCACCTGTATACCGGACATCGAATTCGACCACCCAGTAGTAATCATAACCCGGGTTGGTGAGATAGAAGTCCATGAGGGGGAAATGGACGTGATCCAGGAGAGTCTCTCTCTCGAGCCGCGGATAGGGAAGGCGCAAGAACAACTCGCTCTCAACGACGACATGACAGCGTTTGAACCGTCGGGCAATATCCTTTGCGCCGGGAGTCTTTGCATCGAGAATGAGCCATACCTCAGGAGATCCGGGATAGGTAATATGCAGAAACCGCTCAAACTCTTTTTCAATTTCCTGATCCCAGATGTGGGTCATCCACAACAATACCGATTGTCCAGTCATGGGACATCCTCTACTGCCCGCTTTCCACTCATTATCGCCTGATCCATATTCAGGTACTCCCATTCCCCGAACCGTCCTTTTGAGCTGATGTTGAGCTGACTCAGATAATGGCTAATGGTGCGTATATTATCCCGGTGCTGTAGATCATAGATGATATATGCGGGATTGAGGGTGACGGTATGTGCAATCCGCACGCGTTTCCTGTCCCGGTCTTTGAGGATCCCAATCCTGATCAGGTCCTCCAGACATCGCCCGGTTAATGGCTCACGGCTGCAGGGCCGGTGGACTGACTCGCTGACCTCGAGCTGAAGCGAGCTGCAGCCATCCGGGATCATACTGGGGGAGAAGTTGCCAGGGATACTGGCCCGGTGAAAGATGGTACTATCTTCCGGAAAATAGATCCAGTGCATGGATTCTATTGGCCCTAATGCCGATCCGTCAAGGCCGATATTTACCGTATGTACCGTATTGAATTTCAGTCCTCGTGCACATTTTTGGACAACTGACGGAACGCTCTCTGTCAAAAGGCAGACAAGCCCCGGTAAAGGAACGGTGGAGATCAACCTCCCGTACCGGATATGCCTGCCATCGGCCAGCATCACCTCACGGCGGATCCCGTCAATAGCAGTGACGGTTGTGTTCAGCCAGAGGCGGTCAGGGGGTATGAATCTTTGAAATGCCCGTGGGAGCGCTGCTATCCCGCCGGTTACCGGATACCAGAATTCCTGGTTCGGACCATGCTTCTTTACCGGGGGGTGCAATGCTCCCTGCAGCACATCCTCTATCTCCGGAACCGGTACCCGGTCAGTAATCCAGTCATAGCTCATCTTCTTCAGATCCCATGCCCAGAGACGCCGGTTGTACGGTACCATGAAGTGGTCTGCAATGCCGCAGCCGAAAGTCCGGTATATCCACTCCTCGAAATGCTGCGGCTTTTCGCCTTTTTGTGCCGCAATCCTGGCCTCAATCAGTCCCATGAGGTTCTCAACAATCACTTCGAGAGGCAGACCGAAGTTGTTCGTCTGATAGGGATATTCGGTAAAAACACCCTCCGTAAAGCAGAAGCTCTGCCGCACCTGCCTGTGGATGTTATCCTTCAGGAGCTTGTTGCGAATCAGCTCCTGTGCATAAGGATCAAGGGAATAGAGGATGTGGATCGAATGATCGAAAGAGAACCCGTCAAAGGTTTCGGTACGGGCAAGTCCTCCG
>JAJRBV010000012.1 GCA_028679275.1 Methanoregulaceae archaeon | reverse complement strand
CTGGACCCTTCGGCCGGTGAGATACGGAAGGAGCTGGTGGTGACTTCGGGATGGAAGCCCGAGGAGTTTGCCCGGCTCCGGAAACGGCTGTCCGGGTACCCGTTCCGGGTGGACGCCGACCGTGTGGACTGGGAATCCTGGCGCATCTGCGTCCGGGAAAAACGATCCCTCTTCATCTCGCTCCTCGAGAACCCGGTCCTCTTTGAGCATGAGACTTTCACCGATCTTCTCCAGGCGTTCTTTCACCTGACCGATGAGCTCCTGTACCGAGGCGACCTCTCCCTGATCCCGCCATCGGACCGCGCCCACCTGGTGAATGACCTGGAACGGGGCTACGCCCTGCTGGTAAAGGAGTGGGTAGCTTATATGGAGTGGATGAAGGAGCATTACCCATACCTCTTCTCCCTGGCCATGCGGACCAATCCCTTCGACGAGGCGGCCTCGGTGACGATTACGGTGTGAGCTGCGGGCAGGGCGGTCGTATCGGGATCGGTACCGATCCGGGTCCCGATGGAGGGGGCCCTTCATTCCCCCAGCCGTGGCAGGATCGGGAGAAGGATCACCCAGACCGTCAGGTACTCCTCGAAAAATCCCGGACTACCGGCTCTTTTGTGACACAGGATTCCTCGGACATCGCGATCTGTGGTCCTCCCGTATCGGTTCCTTCATTTACCTTCCCTTTCCTTCCCAGGCCGCGGAGACCACGGTTTCCACGTCGTCATCCGTGAAGTTCCGGGTATATGCTTTCTCAAACCCGAGATCGGTGATGGTGATATGTTGCGCAGGTTTCACTCCCTGGGCAGCGGCAATTTTTCCTCCGCAGGTGACCGGGCATCCATCGATGATAACCACTTCGTCTGCCTCTGCAATGCGTTTCTTCAGCCCGGTATCACCGGTTCCCAGGAGAGCGATACAGGTGGCTGCCCCATATCCCTCATCGGTGAGCCGGAGGGCTGCAGCGTTCGAGATCTGGCCTACATTTGCCACACCTGCACAGGGGAAGATGATCCGTTTCCTGCCTCCGGTGAGAGCAGAGGTGTCACCACAGGTAACACACTTCAGTTCTGCCATGGTTCATCCCTTCAGGATCTCCTTGAGTTCTTGAACGTCCGCAACCCGGCCGGAGATTCTCATCTCCCCGTTAATGGCCAGTGCCGGGGTGAGCATGACTCCCCGGTCCATGATCTCAGTGATGTCATCAACCTTTTTGATCTCCGCATCAATGCCGAGTTCCTTCACCGCGGTCTCCACGTTCTTCAGGAGGCGCTTGCACTTCATGCAGCCGGTCCCGAGCACTTCAATCTTCACCATTCACACACCCCTTTCCTGCGACTTCCGATATTCCCGCATGAGGGCAGTCCGGTACTCCTCTTCTGCCCTGGGAGGGATATAGTTGTACATCTTCACCCTCTTCAGGAGTTCATCGCCGATCTCCCTTTCTCCGGAGCGCTTCATTGCCTCCACTTCCTTAAGGATGGGATCGAGCATGGCGATCCCTACCACGACGCCACCGACATCGACCCGGGTGATCCGCCGCAGGGCCTCCGCCGTACAGCAGGGTTTCTCATCCATTGTGCCACACTCCGTATTCGGAGAGCAAAGTTCTGAATGAATCATTTAAGTAATCATAGTATTTTATATTTATTTGAAATGGTCAGACAGGTATCACACCTCCGGATGACACGAAAAGATGTCGGTGATCTCTCGATCCCGCGTGAAATTGCCGATTCACTCCGTGCAAGTGGCGGATTGGAAGGGCTGGTCGATCGTCTCCCGCCCGATGATGTCATTGAACGCATGCAGGGATGGTACCAGGCCTGTGCCGATCCCGCACGGTTGAAAATCCTCTCACTCCTCATGGTCCAGCCTCTCTGTGTCTGTGTCATCAAAGCGGTGGTGAAGATGGCCGATTCCAGGCTTTCCTACCACCTCACCATCCTGAAAAGAGCCGGGATGATCGAAGGGGAGCAGCAGGGATATTATATTGTCTACCATCTCACCAGGGACGCCCGCATGTTTCTCGACAGGGAAAAGAAGCGGTTTTTAACCCACCGGATGGTATCAACCAAGGGCTGATCAGATGTACGAAGGAATGCTCCTGGAAGGGCTGATCGGCGGTATCGCAGCGTTAATTGCCTATATCTCTGCGCACGTGCTCACCTGTCTCATCCCCGCCTTCTTTATCGCGGGTGCGATGAATGCACTTCTCCAGAAGGAAGCAATCACCAAATACCTCGGTGCAAAGAGCCCTCTCTACATCGCGTACCCGATTGCGGTCGTATCCGGGCTTCTTCTTGCAGTCTGCTCCTGCACGGTCCTTCCCCTCTTCGCGGGGATCAAGAAGAAGGGTGCAGGGCTCGGACCGGCCATCGCCTTTCTCTACACGGCACCGGGCACGAATATCCTCGCCATTGCCCTCACCTGGAGTGTGATCGGGGCGGACTTCGCGCTCGCCCGCATCCTGCTCTCGGTCACCTTTGCAGTCATCATCGGCCTCATCATCTCAACGCTCTTCAAGGAAGAATCCCCCGACGCCGCGGCTGACGCCCCCATCGGGTGTGCGTGCGGTCCCGGAGCAGAGGAGGGAGGGTCGCAGAAGCATGTCGTCATGTTCATCGGAACACTCGTGGCGATCCTCTTCGTCGGCACCTGGAATATCTTCATGGTGAATACACTGGGTGGGATTCCGCTCCGTTTCATCATTCTCCCCTTCCTCATCCTCCTGATCGTCATCGAGGTGCGGAGATGGCTCAGCCGTGATCAGCAGAAAGCCTGGCTGGAAGAGACCTGGTCTTTCATGCGGACCATCTTCCCCCTCCTCTTTGTCGGGATCTTTATCACCGGCGTGCTCACCGCGCTTCTCCCGGGAGATATCCTAGGAACGTACCTCGGGGAAAACACGGTCCTCGCGAACCTCACCGCGGTTCTCTTCGGGGTGTTCATGTACTTCCCCACCCTCGTGGAGATCCCCATGGCGAAGATGTTCCTGGATCTGGGCATGTCCAAGGGACCATTGCTCGCGTATGTCCTCGCTGACCCGGTCATCTCGCTCCCCAGCATCCTCGTGGTCCGGAAGTTCATGGGAACGAAACAGACCCTTGTCTACGTGCTCCTGATCATATTCTTCTGCACGCTCTCGGGGTTGATCTATGGTACGGTGGCAGGATGAGGAGGGATACGATGAAAAATGGCAGGA
>JAJRBV010000074.1 GCA_028679275.1 Methanoregulaceae archaeon | reverse complement strand
TCAGCAGGACCGCATCCTTGAGCGTGTAGTACCTCCCAGCGGAGCTGACGGGCGTATCACTCATCCACAGCCGGATCATAACGGTGAGTGCCTCTTCGAGCATCTCAAGCCGCGTATTGTTGGAGGGCCATTCGCCGCGGTAGACCGCCATCTCGTTCGGCGGTTCACCCGTACCCACACCGAGTCCGACGCGTCCCGGATACATCGCTCCCATGGTGGCGAACGCCTGTGCAACGATGGCCGGGTGGTACCGCATGATAGGAGCGGTGACGCCGGTGATGAAGGGGACCTTCTTCGTCGCCTGGAGCGCCGAACTCATGACCGTCCACGCAAAGCTGCATTCCTTTCCCCCCGGCATCGCGATCAGGTGATCTTCAACCCATATCGTGTCGAATCCAATCTTTTCGGCTTCTATCGCCTGCCGTAAACACCCGGCTGGTGTCATGGTATCCGTTACTGCAAAATATCCGATTTTTACTCCCATACGCATTCCTCCGATGAGCGGTCAGGGATTAGGTGACCACATGATGCATACGCTCCGGGATACATAAATTCATTCCTTCTTTTATTCCTGTATCTGACGAACATGCCGGGAGAAGAAAACAAGCGGAGAGGTATTTCCCCTATACGACGGACCGGATCTCACGATGATCACATGAATGACGGAGAGGATCTCACGATGATCACATGAACGACGGACCGGATCTCACGATGATTACATGAACTACGGAGAAGATCTCACGATGATCACATGAACGACGGAGAGGATCTCACGGTGATTGTTTCACGGAACATCTCGCCCAGACCAGGCCGTCTCCCACGACCCCGGTCTTGATGAGCTACAGGGGAACCTGGAGGGCCGGGAATCCGGCCCTCCACGGATCGAACATGGTCGGGTCCGCCTTCCCACCGGCCGGGAAGGGATGGACAAGCACGCTCACTTCCTCGACCACCTTGCTTCGAGGAGGACGCTGTTGAGAGCCCCCCGGAATCAACCCGGACCGTTTCGACACCTGTTCAGCTGTCGGGAGGGAACAGGTGGAGGCGGGATGAATCACGTCCTCCCTGCCCAGGGTATTGCATCCAGTTCATGTTGAGTGTCGGATGCCAGGCCGCGTTACCTGACGTGCGGGAGGACATCCTCCCAGACCCTGAGGCCTGCAGCATCATCCACAGAAGGGCGGGTGCCTTTCACGACAGCCATTTTTTCGTCAAGGATCGCGAGATGATCATACCCCATCCGTTTCATCTCCTCGATTTTCCTGATAAAATCTTCGGCTGAATGGAAGAGGGAAATAAACTCGCTTGAGAAGGCTTTTGACAGAGCACCTCCCTGTATGGTGCCCGCTTCCTGCTGAATGTTCTCAGGCTGTACCACCTGCTCCGGGTCATAGACGTATCCGAAATGTCCAACGCGTTCCATGGTGCGTGGATCCCTGCCTGCTGCCCTGGCACCTGCTTCAAAGGCCGGCCAGAGCTCTCCCGTAACGTACCGGGAATTGTTCGCAATGCTGATGAGATGGTCGCCAAGGCGTCCTGCAAGATCCGCTGCCCGCGGTCCGATTGCGCTGACGTACACGGGGACCTTCTCCTTCGGCCTGGTCAGCAGGACCGCATTCCTGAGTGTGTAGTACTGTCCGGCGAAGCTGATGGGAGAATCGCTCGCCCACAGCTGGTGTATGACCGTGAGTGCCTCCTCGAGCATCTCGAGCCGCTTCGCGTTCGATGGCCATTCGCCACCGTAGACCGCCATCTCATTCGGCGGCTCGGCCGTACCCACCCCAAGTCCTACTCGTTCCGGATACATCGCTCCCATGGTGGCAAACGCCTGGGCAACGATGGCCGGGTGGTACCGCATGATGGGTGCGGTAACCCCGGTGATGAAGGGGACCCTTTTCGTCGCCTGGAGTGCGGAACTCATGACCGTCCAGGCGAAGTTGCATTCGGTCCCCCCTGGCATGGCGATCAGGTGATCTTCGACCCACAGCGAGTCAAATCCTATCCGTTCAGCTTCAATAGCCTGCCGCAAACACCCGGCCGGTGACCAGGCATCGGTGATTGCACAATACCCAATTTTTATTCCCATATGCTCACCATTCCCACGTTTGTCGTGTCATCAGGAGTCACGTGACTACACGGTGCATTCACCGTGAGTGACGAAAATATTTCCCCCCCTTGCATGCGAAATCCGTCACTTCAAAACCACCGTGAGTAGTATTTTATCGTTTCTGCGGGAATAGTTGAACGATACCCATGTTCCGATTGAGAGATGACACCACGTATATGATGCCCGCCCATTTTGGGGGCGATCCTTATACGACGACCTATAAGGCACAACAAAAGGCAACGATGCTCGCGGTGACCTTTGAGACCGATCGTGCAGCACTCGAAGCCTATATCCCCGAAGAACTCGAACTCCTCGCGCCGAAAGTGAAGGTCGCCCTTCACCAGCTGACCGAGATAAACTGGCTTGCCGGTGCCCATTACAACCTGGTGGCCGTGACTACCCCCGTCCGGTTCACCGAAACGAAGGCCCACATCGATGCAGCGTATCCCCTTGTGATCTGGGAGAACCGGACGGCTCCCATCCTCACCGGGCGGGAGCAGACCGGAGTGCCGAAGATATTTGCCGATATCGAAGACCTGCATGTCTTCTTTCCTCACTATGCCACCTCCCTCAGCTACGAGGGAAACACCTTCCTTCGCATGACCTTCGAAGCAGGCGATCCGGTCACCGGCAAGGACCTGGAACAGGCAAAGCGCGATCTCAGGTCCCTTGACCTGATCGGATGGCGGTATATCCCCAAGGTCGGGTCCCCGGGTGCAGACCTCTCGCAGTTCATCCATTTCCCGCAGTGGATGGAGGTGGAGAAGGCCTGCTATGGAACGGGCACCATCCAGTGGACAGAGCTCTCCGTGATGCAGAACCCCCGGCAGCACCACATCATCAAAGCCCTGGCCGCTCTCCCGGTAAAGAACGTGGCCCATTCCGTTTTAGCTGAGGGAGATGTATTCCTGGACGCTCCTCATGCACGGATACTGGCCTGACGTACCATTCGAGGAATTGTTCTCTCAGGCGAATCAGCATCACCGCAAAGCAGGCTCTCATAGGGCCATCGGTATCATTCGAGGACCCGGGCACTCAGGGGATTGAGCCTGGAACCGCCATGGAACAGGTAGGCATCATAGATCCTCTTGATCGGAAGGGCTGCGAGCTGGTTGACGATCCAGAACTGGAAGCCATACTGCATCGGACTCTGTTCGATCCACCTCAGGCTCGCCCTGCCGACAAACCCGGAATCGATATCCAGGCCTTGCGGGTACAGAATGAACTGGCTCAGCTCAGCCCCTGGTGTGCCGACTTTCGGAATCCAGCGCCAGCCGATCACATTGGCGGATTTGCACTGTACCTTTGCTGCATCGAGGTCTGGACCGGTGATCTGCCCGGTCTCTTCAAAGCTGAGGGAGAAGAACGTGCTGCCCCTGTTGCTGGCCGACCCGAGATAATGGGGCCGCTGGACATGGAGGTCCTCGATATCGGCATAGATTTTCGGGATCCCGGTCTGCTCGCGGCCTCCCAGGATGGGCGCGGTCCTGTTCTCCCACGTGACAAGAGGGTACGAACCGTCCAGGGTATCCGTTTTCCCGTGGAACCGGACCGGCACGCTCACGTCAAGAAGGTTGTAGGCTCCCCCGTGCATCCAGTTGATCTCGGTGAAAAGGTTGTACGCGATGTGCACCCGGGGCTCGAGGAGATCGAAGACCTCCGGGACATAGTTCTCAAGCATCTGCCGTTCGGTTTCGTAACTGAGCAGAATGCCGGTCGCCTTCTGGGTGACAACAAAGGACGGATCGAACATCCCGCCGCCGAAATAGTCCCCTCTGCCGAAATGAACCGGCATCAGATAGCTGCCTTTTGGGTCTGGTCGGAACATAGGTATCAGTATTTTTCCAGCTGGTATTTAGAATATCTTGATCATGGACCAGTTCCGACGAGATGACGTGGACCGTCACGGAGCATGTCGAGTCCCCTCAAGAAGGTCGGCAGGCTCTCCATCGCCCATAATCGCAGGATCGCACCTGAACGGGCTATCTGCAGCCGCGGCCGCAGCACCAATGCATCGGTAAAGGAACTCCGGTCCCCTCTTTTTTCCTT
>JAJRBV010000089.1 GCA_028679275.1 Methanoregulaceae archaeon | reverse complement strand
TTTTTCGGGTTTATGTTTCCGGGCATCATGCGTCTCACCGTCCCTGTCGTACTTTTACCGCTACACCGTAATTAAAGAGCACCATCTCTCCCCCTGACAGCACCGCGGATCCGGTCGCAAGGAGTTCGTCCTCTCCGTTTACCAGCATCACTTCATCCCCGGCCCTGATCGCGGGGTCTGCTGCAACAACATGTTTTGCAAATGTGTTTTTTCCCTGCCTGATAAACTCTGCCACATCCCCGGCAACAACCACCCGGTACGCAGGTGGGGGAAGGGCAGAGAGCAATCGTAAGGCTCCATCGACTCCCAGAGTGAAACGGCCGTCCCTTGCCCTGACCGTGGCAAGACGTTTCCCGCACAGGGAGATCTGCCTGACCCTCCCGGTCCGGGAAAGCATTACCTCGCACCCGTCAGGGAAAAGGGCCTGCCCGGCTCCCTTCCCGAACTGGAAATCAGCGATGACCTGCACCCTTGTTCGCGCACTGTCCTGCAAGTAACTCGTTGACATGTCGAATAAACTCCTGTTCGGATTCACGCGGGATAAATGCCCCTGCGGCAATGCGATGACCCCCGCCTGCACCACCGAATTTTTCCGAAGCCATTGTCGCGACCTCCTGAAGATCCATTCCACGTGAGAGCATCTGTTCCGTGGCTCTGAGGGACACCTTGGTGAGCGACGGGTCTTCCGGCTGTTCCACCATGATGAGGATCGGCTTTTCCCTGTTGAGTTTGGAGAGTGCCATCCCGGCCCCGATTCCGACTATCGTGTCGGGAAAGCGGTTCCCTACATGGATATACTGGAGGTGGGAGATATCAGTCACCCCGGAATCCAGGATGAACTGGAGGAGCTCCCGGATGATTGCACGGTGGTTTGTAAGCATATGTTCAGCCTCACGGTATGCAGCCCCGCGATCCCCTCTGCAGATATTCCCTCCCACCCGTGGCCGGGACCACCTCCCGCAGGCGTTGAGGAGGGTGGCATACTCCTGGGCATTCCGGAGCGGGGTTCGTTCTCTCTCGCCCGGGAAAAGGTATGACTCACAGAAAAGCCTTGCTATGGTGCCACCGTTTGCGAGCAGCTGCTGGGCCAGTGCGCTGGAGATCACCCTCCGGTCCTCATACGGAATCTCATCCCAGACCAGCCAGCGCTGAAGACTGTCCTGGAGCGGCACCCCGAGATTTTTCAGGAACCTGAGTGCTCCTCCCGGATTATTACTGATCCCGGGGATGAAGGGGTCATCGTTATACGAAAGGCAGACATGGAGCGGGCGGGTGGAGATCCCGTAACAGTTCAGGTCATGTTTCCTGATCTCAACTGAACCATGCGCCGCACCTTCATACGCAATTTCCTTTGCAGGCCCGATGAGCCCGCAGTCCTCCCGTGCCATCATGTCCCCTACATTACCTACAACCGCCAGTGGGGCAAGGTCGGTGTTTCCTGAATCGATCTCTTTTGCCACCAGATAGGCGACTCCTGCAGCACTCAGTTTGGTATGGCCGTAAGGAAGGCAGTTCGCCTGCAGGTAGTCCTGGTCACATGGCTGGCTGACATGGTGGTCAACGATGGCCACCTCATCTCCTGAAAGACCATGCTCCTTGATCAGGTTCTGCTGCCCTGCACCAAGGTCGCAGAAGAGTTTTAACGACTCGTCCCTTGGTACCTGCCGCATGGTCAGGGGCTCAAGCTGGCGTACGAACACCGATGTTACCCTGATCTCTGCCCGGGACAGCGCCTGGGAAAGGATTGCCTCACCGGATATGCCATCTGCATCGATATGGGAGATGATGGTCACGGACTCCTGTTCAATAAGTTCCTGTGCAACTGCCCGGACGTCCTCTGAGAGCCCCATCACTGTATTCATGAGCAGATCCAGGGAAAAAAGGTTGGTTTCCTGCAGGTTCCGTTTCAGGACTGGAAAGGTACCTTCTTCCTGAATAAGCCATCGGGCACCATCCTCGGGCACCATAATTCATAAGCCCTCACGACCTTACCTCAAAGGAGGAAAAGGCCTGTTGAAACAAAATTCCGGACCCCTGCCTGCCGGAACCGGTGAGTTTGCCGAGACCGGGATCATCACCCATGAGCGTATGCGAAGCGTGGATGCCAATGCCCGGGCGCTCGGGCTTTCTGCTCTCCAGATGATGGAGAGCGCCGGGCGGGCACTTGCCGGTGCGATACGGTCCCATGACCCCGATCGGGTGCTCATACTCTGCGGGAAGGGTAACAACGGGGGTGACGGGATGGTCGCAGCCCGGTACCTCCAGGATCTTGGGCCGGTTGTCTGCGTGGTTGCCGGACCTGGCATGACCCCTGAAAGCGCAGAGCAGCTGGATCTTCTCGATCATTGCGGGGCCGAGGTGGTTCCTGTCCTTTGCAGGGATGACGTTATGGCTCTTGCAGACCACTTCTCCGGTGCCGACCTTATCGTTGATGCACTTCTCGGTACCGGTCTCCGGGGAGCAGTGAAGGAGCCGGTCCGTACCTGCATTGAGCTTGCAAACCGTTCTTTGGCGATGATACTCTCGGCAGACATTCCTACCCCGGGAATCAGGGCTGAT
>JAJRBV010000124.1 GCA_028679275.1 Methanoregulaceae archaeon | reverse complement strand
GGTCCCTGCTGGCCTTCCACCTCTCGCTCGGGTTCATTGCCGTCCTGCTCGGCATCCTCGCTGCCTATGGAGCGTCCCGGTTGATCTCAAAACCAATCCAGGAGATCGTGGAAGACGTGGGGATCATCTCACAGGGGGACCTGGACCATACGATCCGGCGGATGAAAAACGACGAGTTCATCCGGCTTGAAGAGAGTATCAACCTGATGATCCGCCGGATCCGGGAGGAGAGCGAGGAACTCGAACGAAAGAACGCCGAGCTGAGGGTGGCTGCCGAGATCCAGCAGAGTTTCCTTCCGGATGAGATCCCCCGGCTCGAACATTTCGATATTGCTGCGAAAAGCGTCATGGCAAAAGTGGTGGGAGGGGATTTCTTTGACGTGATCCCCTTCGAGGTGATCCCCATGGGGAAGGACCAGCTCGGCATCCTGATCGCTGATGTTTCGGGAAAGGGGATCCCGGCCGCCCTCTTCATGGCGCTCTCGCGGATTGTCGTCCGGGTCAATGCCACCTGGTACCGGCAGCAGCCGGCAGAGGCCATCCGGAACGCGAATGCCACTATCGCCGCGGACTCGAAGGGCGGCATGTTTGTCACGCTCTTCTACGGGATCCTCGATGCACAGGAACGTTCGCTCACGTACGTAAACGCCGGCCACAACCCCCCCATCATTTTCCGTGGTGCCAACGGCACGTTTTCTGATCTCCCGGCAACTGGCATGGCCATCGGCGCCATCCCGGATGCAGTGTACACTTCAGGGAGGGTTGTCCTCGAGCCGGACGATATCATGGTCCTGTACACGGACGGGATCACCGAGGCCGAGAATGCCGCCCAGGAGATGTACGGGGAAGACCGTCTCAGGGAAACGATTGCCGGTGCGAGGACGCTCACGGCTGCGGGTATCATGGCAGCGATCCTGGAATCCGTGCAGGGATTCACCGGCGGCACTCCCCAGTCGGATGACATTACGCTGATGGTTGTCAGGAGCGTGTGAGATCATGGATCAATCTGCCCCGCTCGTGATCCGGGCAGACCTGAATGAGATCCCACGGGTCACCGCCGTGCTGGACCGGGTAATGAGGGAGCGCGGATTCGCCCGGGACGCAATCCTGGACCTCCAGCTGGCAGTCGAGGAGGTGGTAGCGAACGCCATTATCCATGGCTATCGCGGCAAAGCAGGCGATATTGCAATCACAATCCATGCCACGGACCGGACCCTGGAAATCAGGATCATGGACCGGGCACCGCCGTTCAACCCGCTCTCTCTCCCGGAGCCGGATCGCGAATCCGATCTCACCGACCGACAGATCGGGGGCCTCGGGATATATCTGGTCCGGCACGTCGTCGATGACATCTCCTACCGGTACGCCGGCGGAAAGAACATCCTGACAGTGGTGAAAAGAAAGCCGGGCTGACCGGCTCCCGGTCGGCACCGCCGGAGATATTCGGGATGCCGTACCTATCGCTCAAGTGCTGTTTCGCTTTCGGGCGAGAAGTAGGGCTGCGAGATTCCGATTCCTGGCCTCCTCCCCGGCGAGATTGCTGGCCGCAGGTTGAAGGAGTTTGACCACCAGTCTCCGGCCGCCCCAGTCGCAAAGAAAGGACCGATGAGGGGCGACATCCCTGGAATGATCAGAAGGCGGGGACAGGCACCACCAGATACGTAGCGTACCCGTCTCCGACATTCCTGGTCACGTGTCCCCTGCCCGACGTATCTTCTAAGAGAACGAGATCCCCGGGCAGAAACCGCCTGACCGTCCCGTCCGTCGTCTCCATCTCCCGCGCGCCCGACAGGAGGGCCAGGAACTGCTGGGTGGGACACGGGTGCAGTTCGCCGATCCAGCCGGGTGTGAACGTGTAGAACCGGTACTTTGAGGCGGGGTTGTCGTCGGAGACATAGAAGGGGGCAGCGGGTGGCGCTGCCTGCGCGAGACGCTGTTCGACCGTGACCGACTCAAAATGAGATTCGCCCTGTCTGTCCGAATAGATTCTGGGATACCTCACCAGGGTGAGCCCGGGGGAGGATTTCTGAGCCATGCACTTCACCTCAGCATGAGTTGCAGTAGGGAGTTTGTGACCCGATATCATAACCATCTGCCGTCATCTGCACCCATGTGGTGCTATCCCGTTGAACATCCGCGCCCACACCGCCCCGCTTGCACAAAAAAGGGTGCCATTATCGTATATTATCGTTCATTTTGTTAATCAAAGCTTTTTTATAAAAAATTCATCTTTAGATAATTTTAAATATAATGGAAACAAGATCGGTTGTTTGTCCTTTCTGGACATGGAGTTGGGGCAACATGAAAACGAGATGGTCGATGACCATTGCTCTCGCAGCCGTCCTGGCCGCAGCCTTTCTCGTCTCGAGTGTGGCGGCGGTGGATACGGGGAACGGTGCGATCAGCGGAAAACACTACAACCTGAACCTCATTGGAATGGAGAAAACCGACAAGCTTCCCAACGACGCCAACAGCGGGGCACGGATCTTTGTGAACCTTGTCGGAAAGAGCCGGATCTTCCTGACCCTGGGAACCACGTTCAACGTGATCGATGCGGATGCAACCGATGGCAGGGGGGAGTTCATGCTCCCGAGACCGGAGAACGTGTACGATCCGGAAACCGGAGCATATGTCCGCCCAGGCGCATATCAGGTATTCATCCGCGAGCTCGGCCAGCCCAGTGACCGGAAGGCGTATCTCAAAACCTGCGTGGAATACACGGAAAACAATGTATTCTATTCCTATTGTGGAACCGGCGAGGATATCGTGATCCTTGAAAGAAAGAAGGGGCAATCACTCTTCGACGATGTCACCCGCCAGCTGACGACCGTCGTTATTGACGGTGTCCGCTACGACATCTTTGACAAAGAATTTGCAGACTACCTCTGGGAATACGACAACAACGGTCTGAAACACGTCCAGCTCAGGTTCTACCCGCTAGATGAACCTGCAGCAACCTGAACCCTCCTTTTTTCAGAAGCTCTGCCGGCAGGGAATGGATCCCGCCGGATGGACAGACCCTCAGTACCGAAAGAAGCGGCTGATACCCCCGTTTCCCAACATGCGGATGAGGGAGTGATGGGCTCGGCGATGATCCGGACTCCTGACCGCCACCTCTCCAGGTCGGGTATGAAAGGAAAGGATGGTATTTTTGATTATTTTTTTTCTCTCGCGAACAATCCAATTCCCGAGAGACAAACCTATTCCTCTGGATTTGGTAATAAAAAATAATAAAATTCAGGGTAAAAGAAAATATGGAAGGTAGAAAACGAAAGAAATAATATTTTCTCTGTTCTCAAAGGTTCGTATTCCGGCTGCCTGGATCGTATCAACCAGGAGAAACTGAGCATCCTGCTATAAGACTCCTGCACAGCAGACGAATGTAAGTCCAGAAGAGATGTAAAAGGGATCGAACCGTGGCAATGGCCTCCAGAGTTGTGGATAGACTGATGGCAGACGCATGTCCGAATCGAAGCCAATAAGAGTCTTACCAGGAGGGGAATCGGAGTGGGCTCGAGGAGATTCGAACTCCTGACCTCCGCCGTGTGAAGGCGACGTCATAGCCAGCTAGACCACGAGCCCGATGCATCGACCGGGAATCGAACCCGGGCTATTGGCTTGGAAGGCCA
>JAJRBV010000122.1 GCA_028679275.1 Methanoregulaceae archaeon | reverse complement strand
CCTTTCCCTGGTCATGCGCAAACTCGTAGGCCTTTTCCACGAACGCCACCATCTGTTCCGGTGGGACGGGGGATGCGGAACCCGGTGTCACTGACGGTGTTGCTGCCGGCAGGCCCTGCCGTGGAGACGGGGTCGTGCAGCCGGCACCCAGGATGGTTGCCAGCATGAGGGCAAGCACAAGGATCTCAGCGGTTCGCATGCAGAGGGATGCCGGTAAGCAGAGATAAAGGGATCGAAAATAATGGGGGCAACGTCGTGATCCGTGGCGGAGTGCCAGCCGGCCTTGCAGTGCGGAATATGTTGTGGGACGTCCACTTCCGACCCCCGCCGTGAATGCGCATCCTCCCGCCAGGTGCCTGGTCGCCGTTCTTCATTCCAGAGGAGAGGAGGGGAATAGGTAGACGTTACCCCGGAAGGATCAGGCCGCGGGGACGGGGACCACCAGGTACGCGGCGTACCCGTTTCCGATGTTCCGGGTCACGTGACCCCTGCCCGAGGTGTCCTCCAGGAGGACGAGATCCCCGGGCTTGAACCGCCTGACCGTCCCGTCCGTTGTCTCCATCTCCACTGTCCCTGACATGAGGGCCAGGAACTGCCGCGTGGGGGCCGGGTGCAGTTCCCCGACCCAGCCCGGCTCAAACGTATAGAAGCGGTACTTCGATGCCGGTTTATCCCTTGAGACATAGAATGGGGCAGCGGGCGGGGCTGCCTGCACGAGACTCTGCTCGACTGTCACGACATCGAAGTGAGACTCACCCTGCGAGTCCATGAATATCCTGTGATACGTCACCTTGGTGAGAGTGGGGGAGAATGTTTTCGTCATGGCGGGTTTTCCTCCGTGTGATGTGTGGATGGGATTTGAGTCCCGACAAGATTACACACTGACCGGGGATTGATAAATGTTACGACAGATCTTCAGCCATGGATGGTCCGGCCTCCCTATCTACAAGGAACCGTCCCCCCTCACTTACGGGATCTCTCCATCGGCTCCGCAGTGTGCTGGCCTCCACCTCTCAGCCCTGGCCGATTGCAGGGCAATGGCGGTGCTGATCAGCGAGATATCACGCGGCGTTTACAGCCGCCCGAATTGCACCATAATACCTCATTACAGTGAATAATCGCTTATTTTGTTAATCAAAGCTCTTATATTAAAATTTCATCTCTAGATAGTTTTAAGTATGTTGGAAACTAGATCGGTTGTCTGTCCCTTTTTGGACACGGAGTTGAGAGGTATGAAAATGAGATGGTCGATGACCCTAGCGTTCGCAGCCATCCTGGCCGCAGCCCTCCTCGTCTCGAGTGCGGCGGCGGTGGAAACCGGGAACGGCGCGATCAGCGGGAAGCACTACAACCTCAACCTCATTGGAATGGAGAAAAACGACAAGCTCCCCAATGATGCCAACAGCGGTGCACGGATCTTTGTGAATCTCGTCGGGAGGAGCAAGATTTACCTGAAGGAGGGAACGGACTTCGGCGTCACCGATGCGGATGCCACCGATGGAAGGGGAGAGTTCATGCTCCCGCCACCGGTGAACGAGTATGAGAACGGGGAGTATGCCGGCCCGGGCAGATACCAGGTGTTCATCCGGGCGCTGGGGAAGCCCGGTCCCGCAACGGCAACGCTCTCCAGCTGCGTTGAATACATGGAAAACGGTGAGCTCATCACCGAATGTTCAACGGGCGAGGAAAACATAGTGGAACTCCAGAGGGTGAAGGGCCAGCCGAAATTTGACGATGTCACCCGCGAGCTGACCACCGTGGTGATCGACGGTGTCAGGTATGACATCTTCGATGAAGCCTTCGCGACCTACCTCTGGGCCTACGACAACGACGGACTGAAGCACGTGCAGCTCAGGTTCTATCCGATCGAGGAACCTGTCGCTGGCTGATCACTTCTCTTTTTTTCCCGAATCTCAGCCGGCAGGGAACATTTCACGCTGCGTTACGGTGCGCCAATTTCAGGAAATTGGTATCAAAGAACTTTTCTGAAACCGTGGAGATGTTCACGTGAGATAATCCTGTTAATCCGTTCTGTACAGCCGATGGCAGACACCATGCATACGTCGAATACATGGTGAGTGCGACCTGCGGGAGTTACTTATTAAGAATACCGTTGATCAATACCTCATCACCACACAGACCCCGCGAGGTCCCCATGGTAGTACCCTCCCTGCCCCTCGAACGGTTCTCATTGCGCCAGTATCTCATCATCCTTTTTGTCTCGATCACGCTCCTCGTCATCGGGTTCCTCATTGCGGGTGCATATATGGAGGCAACCCGGACTACCATCCAGCAGGACGAGTACCTGAAGCAGTACACTGAGGTGAACGTCCGGGAAGCGTTGGATCTTGTCAATCAGGGCCTCACGCTCTATGATAACACGCTGAACGACAAGATGGCGAAAACCTTCCAGGCATATCTCGAGGCGTATGCACAGTCCGGGGGCGATCCCTCGAACATGGATCTCGAAGAGCTGAAAGGAGAGCTCGGCGCCGGATACGAGGGCGAGCTCGACCTCTATGTGATCAATGCTTCCGGCGTGATCATCGGTTCGACGGTCCCGGACGTACTGGGTCTGGACTTCACCCAATTTCCCGACTTCTATCGTATGATAACGAAGATCCGCCTGGGGGATACCTTTGCCGCGGATCGGGTGGTCCGGTCGGTCAGTGATCCAAGCGATGTCACGGTGACCGGTGAACTGCGGAAGTTCGCGTATATGCCCACGCCCGACCACCGGTACCTCCTGGAGCTGGGATTGTCCTCCCGCTCCTTTGCAACCGAACGGGCCGACCTCTCCTACTACGAGACCGCCCGGAAGCTCCGGTCTATCAATCCGAGCCTCGTTGACATCCGGATCTTTGACTTCAACAAGAACCTGATCACGAGAGGGGGTGTCTATCGTGCACCAGACCCTGACCCCGATGAGGAAAAAATCCTGGACGCGCTCCTTGCCACGCGATCGGATCTCAGTGTGTCCCCGGACCCGCACACGCAGGTGCATTATCTCTTCATCAACCAGAGCGATCCGCAGACGGCCTCGGATATGAGCGTGATCGCCGAACTCACGTACACCGACGCGATCCTCCGAGAACAACTCCGGTCCCTGCTGGCCTTTCACCTCTCGCTCGGGTTCATTGCAGTCCTGCTCGGCATTCTCGCTGCCTATGGAGCCTCCCGGTTGATCTCAAAACCAATCCACGAGATCGTGGAAGACGTGGGCATCATCTCGCAGGGGGACCTGGACCATACGATCCGGCGGATGAAGAATGACGAGTTCATCCGGCTTGAAGAGAGTATCAACCTGATGATCCGCCGGATTAGGGAGGAGAGCGAGGAACTCGAACGGAAAAACGCCGAGCTGAGGGTGGCTGCCGAGATCCAGCAGAGTTTACTGCCCGGTACTATCGACACGGTCCCTGGATTTGAGATGGCTGCACGGAGTGTTCCCGCCAGGATCGTAGGCGGAGACTTTTACGATGTCATTACAGCGGCGGAGATGCCGTATGCAACCGGGAACGTGGGCATCGTGATCGCAGACGTCTCGGGAAAAGGGTTACCCGCCGCCATCTTCATGGCCTTGTCGAAGGTGGTTCTTCACGTCAACGCGGCCTCGCACCCACGGCCAGTGGATGCGGTGCGCCATGCAAACAACCGGATTACTGCAGAATCGAAGACAAGCATGTTCGTCACTGCATGTTACGGGGTCATTGATCCCGGAGCACATACCTTCACCTATGTGAATGCCGGACATAACCCCCCCTTCGTTGTACAGGGGAACGGCGGATCGATCCGCCAGCTGGACCCGACGGGGATGGTTCTCGGAGCCCTGGAAGATGCCGAATATGGGGAGCAGACAATTCCGCTATCTATCGGGGATAGTATTGTACTGTATACCGATGGCATCACCGAAGCGACGAACGCCAGGAATGAACTGTTCGGTGAAGAGCGCCTCCGAAACGTCCTTCTCCAGCACCATGATCTCCCTGCGAACGAACTGGCGGATGCGATTCTCGATGAGATCACGCGGTTCTGTGGTGGAGAGCCCCAGTCCGATGATATCACGCTCTTTGTGGTAAAGGTGATCTAGCGTCCAGTCGGCCGGATCCTCTCATCGATGCTGAGCGGTAATGGAGAATCCCTGGTGCAGAGGAATAGAGAGACGTATGTGAGATGCGTTCTCAGAATCGAAACCGGGATGCCATATGGCACAACGAAAATGGGCTCGAGGAGATTCGAACTCCTGACCTCCGCCGTGTGAAGGCGACGTCATAGCCAGCTAGACCACGAGCCCGATGCATCGACCGGGAATCGAACCCGGGCTATTGGCTTGGAAGGCCA
>JAJRBV010000048.1 GCA_028679275.1 Methanoregulaceae archaeon | reverse complement strand
CCCCTTCTCGGGATACCTCCCCTTGCCTACTTTCCTTTCAGTGTGCTGATTAACGCCGTTCTCCTCAACCTTGTCACACCGGCCGGAATTTATCTCTATAACCTGAAACAAAGGAACGCTGCACCTTTTCCCTACATGTTTCTCGGTTTTCCTGTGGAAGGGAAACGAATCCACGAGAGCTACGGTTTCGTGATGGAGGAGATCAGGGAGGATGATGGAGAGATTAAACGCCGTTTTATCGGGATTGCGGAGGCAATCCGGGGTATCACAACCGGAAAAGGGCGGATCTACACACTCGATCTCCGCCGCCGTCCGGAAGAGTTTGTACAGGAGCGTGTATTGTTTGAAAAAGCGGGGAAGGTTTGGATCTCATACGGAGTGCCGTTCATTGTCCCGATCGCCGCTGGCATGATCTCGGCACTCCTTTTCGGGGATATCTTCTTTGGTCTGTTACAGGTTCTTTATGGAGTCTGACTATGCTTCCTTTACACTATACTGATGGCCTGGTCCCGGTCGTGGTACAGGATATCATGACCCTTGATGTACTGATGGTGGCTTATGCCGATGAAGAGGCCCTCCGGCTTACCCGGGATACCGGTTTTGCTCATTATTTCAGCCGGAGCAGGAAAAAAATCTGGAAGAAAGGAGAGGAGAGCGGCCATGTCCAGAAGGTCAGACAGATTTTGGTCGACTGTGACGAGGACTGTCTCCTCTATCTCGTTGAACAGACGGGTGCTGCCTGCCATACCGGGTACCAGACCTGTTTTTACAGGACGATCGATGGGGAGGTAATTGCCGGACAGGTGTTTGATCCTTCTAAGGTATATGCTAATAAAGGTCAATGAACAAATACGTAAAAGGTGATATTTTTTGAAATTAGTACCTGATACCAGCGTCGTTATCGATGGCCGTATCACCTCAATGATAAAAACTGGCGAATATAAAGGTGCATCAATAATCATACCTGAAGCGGTTGTGGCTGAACTCGAGGCACAGGCCAACCAGGGAAGGGAGATCGGCTTTTCCGGTCTCACCGAACTCCAGGCCCTCTGTAAAATGGCAGAAGAGGGTATTATTCAGATCTCATTTACGGGAGTGCGGCCGACCCTAGAACAGGTCAAGCTAGCCAGCGGGGGAGAGATTGACGCACTGATACGGAACGCCGCTATAGAGCATGATGCCAAGTTCATCACAAGTGATATTGTGCAGGCAGAGGTGGCTAAGGCCAAGGGGCTCGATGTTCTGTACCTGCGGCCCCAGATCGAGGGATTCACCCCCCTTGCGATCGACCAGTTCTTTGATGAGCACACCATTGCCGTCTACCTGAAGGAGAGGGTCCCCCCCATGGCACGCAAGGGATCGGTAAAAGAGATGCGGCTCGTAAAGATACGGGAACAGCCCACCAACGACTATGAACTGAGGAGCATGGCACAGGAGATCCTTGAGCGTGCAAAGCGCCATCCTGACGGATTCATCGAGATCGAGAAACGGGGGGTCACGGTTGTCCAGATCGGGTCGATGCGGATAGCGATCGCCCGCAGGCCGTTTTCAGACGGGATGGAGATAACCGCCGTCCGGCCGATTGCCGATGTGCAGTTCGAGAGTTTCAACAAGTCAGAGGTCATCAAGAACAGGATCATGGGCGACAAGAGGGGGTTGCTGATCGCAGGACCCCCGGGTGCCGGGAAGACCACCCTTGCGCAGAGTATCGCCACCTACCTGGCAGAGCATGGTTTTATCGTAAAAACCATGGAAGCGCCCCGGGAACTACAGGTTCCTGATCACATCACCCAGTATACAAGCCTTGAAGGCAGCATGGAAAATACGGCAGATGTTCTTCTCCTGGTACGACCCGATTTTGTCATCTTCGATGAGCTCAGGAAGAATGAGGACTTCAGGGTGTTTGCCGACATGCGGCTCGCCGGCATCGGGATGGTCGGTGTCGTGCATGCTATCGGCACCCACGATGCCCTCCAGCGTTTCTCAGACAGGGTCGATTTCGGCGTGCTTCCCCAGATCATCAACACGATTATCTTTGTCGACAAGGGCGAGATAACCAATGTTTACGATGTAGGATTCACCATTAAGGTGCCTGAAGGGATGTCAAGTGAGATCAACCTCCGGCCGGTTACCATGGTCTCTGATTATGAAACAGGAGAACTGCTGTTCGAGATTTTCAAGTATGATTATGAGACAATCGTGATGCCGGTCATGCGGCCGGTCGCTGCAGCAGCCCCCCTGAAGCCCCCGGTTATCGAGAAGGAAACGGTGGAAACTTCTGCCTGGAAGATCAGTGAGCGGGACATTCAGAGAGAGATAGGGCGATATACCGAAGGCTTTGTCGATGTCCACATGCTGTCGGATACGAAAGCGGTTGTATATATCGATGATAAGGATGTTCCGGCAGCAATCGGCAAAGGCGGGAAGAACATCGCCGGGATCGTGAACAAGGTCGGCATCGGCATTGATATCCGCCCCAGGAGTGAGCTTGAAAAGCAGCCTGCACCACCCCAGCCTGAAGAGGAGCTGCAGCTGGGTGGAGGGGTGAAGATCCGGATGGACAAGAAGCAGCTTGCCATCATCTGCCCTGAGCAGGCTGGCAAGATTGTCGATGTCTTTGCCGGGAAAGAATACCTTTTCACGGCGACGGTAAATGACACGGGCGAGATCCACCTGGCAAAGAATTCGAGCATCGCCCAGGAAATGATCAAGCGGTATAATGAAGGAGATCCTATCCGGTTACGACCGGTATAACCGATTTTAATATTTTTCGGATTTTTGGGGATATTTCAAAGAAGGTGAACGTGTGTGAGCGGACCTGATATGCGACAGATCGAGCGTGAAATCCTCCTGGAATGGGAGCACGCTTTTGAGCCTGATCCTACTACGGGAGAGAAATTTTACATTAATGTGGCATATCCCTACCCCAGCGGCGCGATGCACGTGGGTCATGGCAGGACGTATATTGCACCCGATGTCATCGCCCGTTTCTGGCGGATGCGGGGAAGGACCGTGCTCTACCCGATGGCATTCCATGTGACCGGTGCCCCGGTGATAGGGATATCCAAGCGTATCTCGAGGGGGGATCCCAGAGCGATATCCCTTTACCGGGACCTGTACAGGGTTCCCCCAGAAGTGCTTGCCGCTTTTACCGACCCTCTGGCGATCGTC
>JAJRBV010000143.1 GCA_028679275.1 Methanoregulaceae archaeon | reverse complement strand
CTTGCAGTCCAGAAGATGAAGTTCTATGGCTGGTTCATCGCATTCACCTTTGGTGTATATGTCATGTACGATTTCCTTGTATTAACAGAAGCCAGGATTGCCCCCGGGTTTCTTGCCCTGCTGTTTCTGGCGGCAAGCATCTCAATCCTGTATGCCGTTTGGCAAATCTACCGGAGAGATTAGGAGAAGGGCCATGACAACCGGTCGCTGGACCCTCCCGGATCTCCACGCAGCTCTTGTCCGGACAGAGGAGCAGAACATCAGGGGGATATCCTGTACCCTCCATGTTCTTGATGAATACGCACGAACCCCTGAAGATGCAGATGCCGTCAGCGCTTCGTATCGGGAAGCCATTTCCGGGATTGCGAAGGGCGGACTTGATGCATCAATATCAGTAAAACTCTCATCCCTTGGTGCCCTCCATGACGGAGATGCCGCTTTAGCCCGGACGGTTAACCTCTGCCGGGAAGCCAGCCGGAACAAGGTAGGATTTGAGATCGACATGGAAGGGAGCGGGCTTATCGGTGCAGCCATCGAAGCGGCAAGTCTCTGCCGGAAGGGCAATTTTCCTGTTACGCTTGCAATCCAGGCTTACCTGTACCGGACAACCGGAGATCTGCGGATCCTCCTCGCTCTCGGGATAACCCCGCGTTTCGTCAAGGGAGCCTATCAGGGGGATATTACTGATCCCGCCAGGCTCCGGGAACGGTTCTTTGACCTGGTAAAGGATGCGCATCGTTACGAGGTTCCTTTCCATATCGGAACACATGACCCTGTTCTCATCCAGGATATCATGAGCCTGATGGGCACGAGGAGAGACCTGATACAGTTCGGATTTCTTCTCGGGCTTGCCGACAGGACAAAGCAGGAAATGGCCGCCGACCTGTGGCAGATATCCGAATATATTCCGTACGGGACCGGAGGGGAGGCGTACATTGCGAGGAGGGAACGGTACATGAGGGAACTCAGGGACCATGGGCGAGAGCCTGCACCTTAGAAAAATGATCGGAAGAACCGGATCCAGGGGAGAAAGAGGAGAGGAAGTCCTTTTCTCATAAGGGACCGGGCCGGCCCTCTCACTTCGCCAGTTTCCGGGCAATCTGGGCAACGTACCTGCCCTGGTACCGGGCAGCAGCCCGTTCGTTCTCACTTGGCCACCGGATGTCCGGGCCGTTTCCTGCAATAGTGGATGCCCCGTACGGGCTCCCTCCGGTAATCTCATCAAGCCTGCTCTGCCCCTCGAATGTATAAGGGAGCCCGACAATGATCATGCCGTGATGAAGGAGCGTGGTGTGAACGGAGAGAATGGTTGACTCCTGCCCGCCGTGCTGGGTTGCAGAACTCGTAAAGACACTCCCTGGCTTCCCGACAAGCGCCCCGGCACCCCAGAGTTTTCCCGTGGCATCGAAGAACTGCCGCATCTGCCCGCACATATTCCCAAACCGCGTCGGTGTCCCGAATATGACCGCATCCGCTTCCCCCAGTTCCTCAATTGTACAGACCGGAACACGTGAAAACTCCTTCTGGAAATCCCCTGCTCCCATCTTTTCATGTACTCCCGGGGGGAGGGTTTCAGGCACCCGCCTTACCACCGCCTCGCAGCCGGGGACCTCCCTGACCCCTTCGGCAACTGCTTCCGCCATCCGGTGGATATGACCGTACAGCGAGTAATAGAGAATCAGAACTTTCGTCATATCGGATCACTTCCTCTGTTCCCTGAATAAACATGCCCGGAAAATAATGTTCCGCTCATCCCCGCCATTTCAGATAACCCCGACCGAAAAAAGACCTGTGAGGATATTAATCAAAACGAGCACGATAAAAGCACGGCCTGCCCAGAGATGAACTTTCCTGACGGCTGCCTTCCGCGGCCCGGACCTGTTCCGGATGACAGCAAGGAGGAGTGCTGCAAAGAGGGTGACAATCAGGAGGAGGCCGAGGATGATATGGACAGCAAAGACCTCAGGACTTACGGAAAGGTAGGAGACCCTGAACACAAGGATGACCGCAGGGATGAGGAAGATTATCCCGGCAACAGCGGTCACGATATGCAGACGGTACCAGCCTATAATACGCTTTCCCCAGACAGGCATGAGCCCTGCAGCCATGATACAGAGAATCCCGGCAGCCATCAGGACGGCATGATACACCCAGAGGGGTGTCGTGCCAGGTGCCCGGGAGCTGGATCCGGTCTGCCCCGGCATGACAGACAACCGGGCAGTAACGGATCCGCCGATATTGCAATCAGCGGTTGCAGTGACCTCATCCCCCGGGCTCAGGGGAATCTGGTACCGGTATGTGAAAATATCCGGGGAAGGCTGGCCGGTAAAATTCTCGCTGGCGTAAACCTCGCCGTTTTTCCGGATTACAACCTCCCTGACGAAGTGCGTGGCCGGATCGGCGACATTATGGGTTATGGTCGTCCCGAGTTCCCCGGATTGCTCAGTATAGGTCAGCTCTATCCGTGCAGGCGGATGGGCTGCTGCAACGCCGGTAATGGCAAAAAGCAGGATTATTATCAGGAAACAGAGCTTTTGCATATGCATGCTCTATTCTCTGCACGCGGCAACATAAGCATTATTTCCGGGAGGTACTATATTCCGGCGATACAAAACGAAATACCATACGGGGATCCTGGTTACAAGGAAGCCGGATCGGCCAACGCCCGCAATCTACATAAGGGGCAAAGGCAATCCAATCTCCATGCCCACCTGTGCTGATTGTTTCCTTTACACACCAAAAAACGAAGGCGAGGGGATCTGCACGATCAATGGTCCTGTCCCTGCAGGCCGCGAAGCGGAACGCTGCCCTTCCCGCACCTTCCGGAAAAAGGCATGAACCGGGGTATTGTGGCGGTTAAATCCGGAATCCCCTCCTTTTTTATTACCCCGTTCACCCGTGTTTCTCATCATCGATCAGAGATCCCGCCAGCGGACACTCCGGTCTTACTTCGTCCTGAAATAGTCAATAAAGGTTTAAATTATTAATCAGGCTCTAAATTTTCGTTTTCCAGGAAGGTATGAAGGTATCGATCCCACTTTCGCACCACGTGCTCTGCACCCTTATGGAGCGGTGGAACAGGTGGTGTACCTGCAATGGAATTTGACCTGCACCCAACGGTCACCCTGAGAACCGGGACATTTGCGGCGCTCGTTGCACCTGAGGATCTCGTGCTGGCAGGTCTCAACGATAACCCGGTCCTGCGGCGGTTCCTCTTCCTTTTCGTCAGCGGGAACTATTCACGGCTCCTTTCCGGGATCAACCGCAGGTCGGTCACCATCGAGGTACGGAGGGCATTCACTGCGTTCCAGCTCCTCACCATCCTCCGGGAATCCTACCACACCATCATCTTTGTCGAGCATGACCCGGGACTGTACGAAGGATCAGGGGAGGAGACTATCCCCCAGGTAGCGCAGGCACTGAAGGGGGCAGGGCAGAACGCTGCAGTGGTGCTGTACACCCCTGCCCCCGACTCTTCCTTCTCCCTCGTTGCAGACGGGGCAGACCGGTTCTTCTCACTCTCTCCGACAGCGTTTCCGACCCTGCAGAGACCCCGCCGTGGCGGGCCGGTGCGGCACCCTTCCGGCCTCCCGCGGGACCAGACCACCCTGGAGGGATTCTGACGGGACGGAGCTTTGAGAGCGTGCGCATGGGGGTAAAGGAGATCACCGGGCGCTGGGAGCGTGTGGCCCGGTCGCTTCCGGGAGCCGATGGGGAAGCAGCGCTCATGGTCGTCCGGATGGCCAGGAGGCATGCAAGCGAGGGTTTCTATGCATTTGACGATCCTCTCGAGGCGGCCCTCTTCTCTGTCTTCATCGAGATCCTGAAAGCCCGGGAGGGGAAGTATGTGGATCACTGATACCTGCGGCCGTGATGCGGTTGAGATCTGGGAGCTCACCCGCAACGGGGCCACCCGCCACCATACCGTCCCCTGCACCCCCTCCTTTTACCTGCACCTTGCAGACCCGGCTGCTCACTGGGAGCTCCTCGAGGCACTGGAATCGGCATACGGGGCCGAGGAACGCACGTTCCGGACCGTTCATGGCGAATGCGACGGGTACGTTGTCCCTGCCGGGAGGGAGGTTGCCATGGCAATCGAGCGGCAGACCGATTTTGCCGCTGAACTCTACAATGTCGACCTGCGACCTGACCATCGGTACCTGGCCGGGCAGGGCCGCGTACCCTGCTGCGATGAGGGAGAGTCCAGGTTCTCCCCGGATCTCCCCCTGCTCCCGTTCAGGGTCATCGAGATACGTATCGGGGGCATCCCCTTCGGAAGGGACCCTGTCCGTTCCATTGAGGTGGTACACGAGCGCCGTGATCTTCTCACCGGGGAGGAGCCGGTGATCCTTGCCGACCTTGCTGGCCTTATTACCGCCATCGACCCCCATGTCATGCTTTTCCCCCATTCTGACCTCTGGCTGCCCCGCATTCTTTCCTCGGCAGAACGACAGGGTATCGTGCTCCCGTTCAGCAGGAGCGGCAGGTACCGGAAGCTTGCAGAGCGATCGTACTGGAGCTACGGGAAGACCGAGTACCGGGCAGGCTCCCTCATCCCGGACGGCAGGATCCTGATCGACACCACTCAGAGCTTCCATTACCGCGAGAGCGGCCTTGCCGGTATCATCCTTGGCGCCCGTCTCACCGGGCTTGCCCCGAACCTCACCGCCCGTTTCACCTCGGGCACGCTGATCTCGGCATACGAGGTCTACGAGGCATTGAGGCTGGGCATTGCCGTTCCCTTCCGCAAAAGTGATCCAGAGGCCGTGCGGCGGTTCTGCGACCTGAAGGCAGCCGACCGCGGGGGGATGATGTTCCAGCCGGTGCCCGGACTCTACGATGAGGTGTCTGAGATTGACTTCACCTCGCTCTATCCCTCCATCATCGTTTCGTATAACCTCTCTCCCGAGACCCTTACCCATCCTGAACGGAAGGGTTTCCTGCCCCTGGTGCTCGGACCGCTTCTTGAACTCCGGAAGGAGATCAAGGCGCGGAAAGTGTCAGATCCCTCCTATGCCGGGATCGACTCGATCCTGAAGTGGATGCTCGTGACCTGTTTCGGGTATACCGGGTATAAAAATGCAAAGTTCGGGCAGATTGAGGTGCACGAGAAGATCACCGGGCATGCCCGGGATATCCTGCTCACGACGAAGGAATGTGCCGAAGAGATGGGCTTTGATGTCCTGCATGGCATCGTGGACTGCCTCTGGGTTAAAGGGGGGCCCGCTGGTGCATTAAAGGTGCGGGTCGAGGAGAAGACCGGCCTTCATACAACGCTCGATTCTTACGACTGGATCGTCTTTCTCCCCATGCCGGACGGGTTTGGAGCCTACAACCGTTACTACGGGCGCCTCAGCACAGGGGAGATCAAGGTCCGCGGGATCATGGCACGGCGCGGCGATACCCCTCCCTACGTCCGGACGATGCAGGAATCGATGCTCTCAGTAATGAAGCAGGCAGGGACGCGTGCCGATCTGGTGGCACTTGAAGAGGAGATCCGGGGGATGTACCGGGACGCGGCAGCCGGACTCCCTGATGCTCCGCCCTCATCAATGGCTATCCGCCGGCAGGTAAGCCGGATCGCCTACTCGCGCCGGTGCCCGGAAGCATCGGCCGTTGCTGCGTGCACGCAGGCAGGAATCGGGGTTGAACCCGGGATGGAGATCGGGTACGTAGTGACCGATGCCCGGACCTGGTCAGTGGAACTGGACTGGGTTGCAAAGCGCTTCGACCGCGGGTACTACAGGAAACTGCTCGGGAAAGCATGGGAAGAGATCGCTTTTGCCTTTGAGCAGGCACGGGCGTGACATGCAACCAGTGAGGTTTCCCTGTTATCCTCTGCCGGTATATTCCTGGGGAAGAGCAGGGAGAATTCTGCCTCCCGTATCACTCCGGAAGGTCGGGCTCCCGCCCTTTTTTCCAGATTTACGACCCTGATCGACCCCACGAGAAAGCAGAGACGGCTTTTCCTCCCCTGTCTGAGAGGGTCAGGGTATCACCATCATTGTTGAGGACCGGAACCGGGGAACCCATGAAGATCTCCCCTGCCGAGGGAGTACCGTTCCCGGTGTGAAGGTCAAGGGTCTGGCCCGGAGCGAGGCTGACTGCAGGGAAAATGTAGACAAAACCGTCAGAATCCCTGACCTGCCATCGTGTGAGGTCAACCGAGCTAGCGGCGGTGTTCCGGATCGTGAGGTATTCATCATTCAGGTTCTCCCTGTCATCGCCGGCGGCATCATAGTGGACTGCTGCGATCCCGATCTGCCCGGAAGATCCATGCAGCGGTCCAAGGCTGCTCCAGATCCCGGTGCGGGCATCCATGGCATCCTGCTGTATTTCGAGATAGCGATCTTTCCGGGAAAATGTCTCCCGGGAGTAGACACGCGCAAGTCCCCGCCTGAGAAGTTCTTCGCCGTAATCAGATCCGTCGGGGAGGGTGAGGGTTGCAAGCAGGCGCCCGTACGGATCCCGGGTGCCTGCATCACGGTCACTTTCGACCGTGACCACCTGCCCGTCCAGCCTCGACCGGGTATACAAAGCCGCTTCCTTTCCCCACTGCGAGAGGAGCCACGGGTCCGTGATACCATCAAAAGTTCCCGGATCGTTTCCCCCCGTGGTTACTTCAGGGGTATCGATACCGAGGATGCGGAGGGTCTCCGTTCTCCCGTCAGGGAACGAGAGCCGGAGGGTATCACCATCGATAACCCCGGCCACGGTCGCTCTGACAGGGGGGCCGGCAGGGAGATCAGGGTCCGGGGAAGATCCTGTGTCCATGCTGCAGCCTGCAAAAAGGCAGAACATCACCAGGAGCGCGATGACTGATATGGCCTTTGTGCCTGGAATCATGTGACAGTCATTACCTTGGGGCATTCTTCCTCTAAAAGACCAC
>JAJRBV010000105.1 GCA_028679275.1 Methanoregulaceae archaeon | reverse complement strand
TCCTTCTGATCAGGGATGGTCTTCAGCAGGGATTTACGGACATCCTCTGGCATCATCAGAACCCTCATTGATAACATTGATTGATCCCCTATAATAATTATGCTCCATGTAATTGGGTTTTTAGGCCTGTACTACCCAGAATCCTTCATTTTTCACAACAGGGAAAGGATCCGGCAGGATCGGGTTCTGGCTGCCGGCAAACTGCGATTGGGGCCGGGCACGGGAAAATCCAGGTCCTGTGCATGCCGTTTTTTCCCCGGGAGAGAAAAAAGTATTACCTGATCAGAGCCGACCTTTTTAACCATGTCATATCTGGCCACAACGGATTATGAAATTGCTACTATTATAGAGAAAGAGCGGCTCCGGCAGCAGAACGGGCTTGAGCTGATAGCCTCGGAGAATCTCGTCAGCAAAGCGGTCCTGGAGGCCATGGGCTCGGTCATGACCAACAAGTACGCCGAAGGGTACCCGGGAAGCGGTACTATGGGGGCTGTGAATTCCATGACATGGCCGAGAACCTTGCCCGGGACCGCCTGAAGGAACTGTTTGGCGCAGAGCATGCGAACGTACAGCCCCACTCCGGGACCCAGGCCAATATGGCCATATACTTCGCGGTTATGGAGTGTGGCGATCCCCTGTTGAGCATGAGCCTCTCGCAGGGCGGACATCTCTCTCACGGGTCACCGGTCAGCTTCAGTGGCCGGCTGTACAAGGTGACCCAGTACGGAGTGGACCTCAAAACCGAGACCATCGATTACGGAGTGGTCGAGGAGATTGCCCGCAAAGTCAGGCCAAAGGTGATCGTCTGCGGGGCGAGCGCCTACCCGAGGACCATTGATTTCTCCGCCTTCCAGCAGATTGCCGAACAGGTGGATGCAGTCTGTATGGCAGATATTGCCCACATCGCAGGTCTCTGTGCAACTGGGATGCACGAGTCCCCTGTCGGGGTCGTGGACTACACCACGACAACCACTCACAAGACCCTGAGGGGACCCCGGGGCGGGGCTATCATGTGTGACACCGAGAATGCTCCAAAGGTTGACAAAGCGGTCTTTCCAGGAATGCAGGGAGGCCCTCTCATGAACACCATCGCCGCAAAGGCCGTCTGCTTCAGGGAGGCTCTCCGGCCCTCCTTCCGGGAGTACAACCGCCAGATCGTGAAGAACTCCCAGGCCATGGCAACCGTGCTCGCCGATGAAGGGCTCCGCCTCGTCTCAGGGGGAACTGACAATCACCTTATCCTTCTTGACCTCACGAACCTCGGCCTTACAGGGCTCGAAGCGGAAGTAGCCCTCGGAAAAGCCCACATCACCGTTAATAAAAATACCATACCAAACGAGAGCAGGAGCCCGTTTGTCACGAGCGGCCTCCGCATCGGGACCCCGGCGGTCACCACACGCGGCATGAAAGAGGAGGAGATGCGGCGGATCGGGCACTTTATTGCCTCCGTGCTCAAAGACATCCGTAACGAGGCGACCATAAAGAAGGTGGGGGCCGAGGTGCACGAGATGGCAAAGGGGTTCCCCCTTTATCCCGACTGATATGATCCTTGATGGAAAAAAGATCCAGGAGAAACGGCTCGAGATCCTGAAAGAGGAGATCGATGAGTCCGGGATTACTCCCCGGCTTGCGACTGTCATCGTCGGATCCGACCCGGCATCCGAACTGTATGTCCGGATGAAGCACCGGGCATGCGAACAGGTGCACATCGGGTCGGTCGGCATCACCCTCCCGGAGAGTTCCGGAACAGGCGAGGTTATCCGGGAGATCCAGGGGCTCAACCGGGACCCGGAGGTGTCCGGGATTCTTGTCCAGCTCCCCCTGCCCGCCCATGTCAGTACGCTGCAGGTGATCGAATCCGTCCTTCCGGAAAAGGACGTTGACGGGTTCCACCCTGCAAACCTTGGGAGGCTGTTTGCGGGAACCCCGGTATTCTCTCCCTGCACCCCTCAGGGAATCATGACTCTTCTCTATGAATACCGGATCGATCCCGGAGGAATGCACGCGGTTGTCATGGGCAGGTCCATCGAGGTAGGGCGGCCGATGGCTGCACTGCTCCTCTCTGCGGATGCCACCGTGACGATCACCCATTCCAAGACCCGGAACCTCCCCGCCATCACCCGGGAGGCAGACCTGCTGGTTGTCGCGATCGGAAAACCCCGGTATGTAGTCCCTTCCATGGTGAAGGAGGGGGCGGTGGTCATCGATGTAGGCACCAACCGGGTTGACGGCGTCCTCTGCGGTGACGTTGATTTCGACCGGGTGAAGGACCATGCTTCCGCAATCACGCCAGTTCCCGGCGGGGTGGGGCCGATGACCATCGCGACCCTCATGGAGAACACGTTCCTCGCGGCGAAGCGGTCCCTATGCACCGGTGTGTGGTAAAAGATATCGCGATCGGGCCGGGATTCCCGGTCCGGCTTATGGGGGTGATCAACTGCAGCCCTGAATCGTTTTTCCAGGGCTCCTATGTCAGGCCGGGATGTATCCTCGAACGGGCGGAGGAGATGGTCCGCCAGGGTGCGGAGATCATCGATATCGGGGCCCGGAGCACGGCACCGTCGTCTCCCCCGGTAAGCGAAGCGACTGAGGCTGACCGGCTCTCTGCTGCACTCCGTGAGTTGGATGGTTCCGGAATCCCGGTCTCTGTCGATACGATGTATCCTTCTGTGCTTGATCGTTCCCTCTCCCATGACATCCATGCCGCCAATGACATCTCGGGATTGTCAAATCCCGCATATGCACGTCTCGTTGCCGATGCCGGCATTCCCTCCTTCCTGATGGCATCCCGGATAACCCAGGGGGATGCCACCAGCTTCGCCGAGACGCTCTCACACCTTGCCCTTGTCGTCGCCCGCTGTGAGCAGGCCGGAGTATCCTCCTATGTCCTTGATCCCGGTATCGGGCTCTGGAATCCTGCCAGGAGCACGGCACTGGATTGGGAGATCTGCCGCAGCTTTGAGCAGTGCTCCCGGTTCGGACGCCCGCTCCTCGCTGCGGTCTCAAGAAAGACCTTTCTTGGTGAACCGGGAGGCCGCCCCCCCGAGGCACGACTTGCGGCATCCCTTGGCATCACTGCCCTCCTGATAGAGAGAGGAGCAGACATCGTCAGGACCCATGATGTCAGGGAGACAGCGGACGTGATCCACATGGCGGCACGGGTGGTGGACCGGGCATGACCAGTTTTCTTGTGGTCGGGATCCGCACGGGGATTATCCACGAGGGTGATGATCTCGCAGAAGCGATCCTTTCAGGTATCTCCGGGACGGGTGCAGGCTGTTTTGCTAACGGAGATGTCATCGTTGTTGCCGAAAGTGCCGTTGCGACCAGCGAGGGACGGGTTATCCGTTTGGAGAGGGTGATCCCGGGAGAGGATTCTGTCGTGCTGGGAGACCGGTACGGCATTGACCCCAGGCTGGCAGAGGTGGTGAAGAGGGAGAGTGACGAAGTTGTCGGAGGAATTCCGGGCCACCTGCTCTGCATGAAGGGAGGAACCCTGCTCCCCAATGCCGGGGTCGATGCATCCAATGCACCCCCCGGCTGCGTGGTGCTGCTCCCGAAAGATCCGGACAGGAGCGCACGCATGATCCGCGAAGAGATAGGGATGCGGACGGGGGCCCGGGTAGGGGTGATCATAGCGGATTCACGGACCCATGCCATGCGGTCAGGCTGCAGCGGGGTTGCGATAGGGTGTTCGGGCATCCCCTCGGTCATCGATGCAAGGGGGCGCCGGGACCTCTTCGGCCGGCCCCTGGAAGTCACCAAGCAGGCGCTTGCCGACAATATTGCATCGGCTGCCGAGATCGTGATGGGCGAAGCCGATGAGTCCACCCCGGCCGCACTCATCAGGGGACTGGGGATCCCGATTGGTGATTATGAAGGCATTGAATCGATTGCTGCCGAAGACTGCCTCTTCATGGGCCTGCTGGCCCGAAAGGAACCCGGGGGGGGGTAAAGGGGAGAAGATACGGGTGACCCCTCAGCCCATGCCTTCGATGAACCGTACCACTTCTGCAATATCAGGGACGCTGTGAACGGGATACACCTTTACAAAAACCACGTCCTGGTTCTCATCGAGGATGATGTTTGCCCGCTCGGAGAACCCGTTGGTATCCCTGAAGATGCCGTATGACTGCGCCACCTTCCCGTGCGGCCAGAAATCGGCGAGGATCAGGGTATCTTCAATCTTCATGTGATCTGCCCATGCTTTCTTGCAGGCGACCGAGTCAACACTGATCCCCACCGCGACAGTGTTGAGGGAGCCGAATTTCTTCTGGTTCTCCTCAAGCGAAATCATCTGTGCAGCACAGAACTCTGTCCATGCAAGCGGGTGGAACGAGAGGAGGACCCGCTTTCCCATCTGTTCGAGGAGATCAAACGTCCTGCTGTACTGATCCTTGATGGAGAAGTTCGGTGCATGTTCAGGAGGCCGGATGATGGGGCGGGATACTACTTCCATAGTGAAGGATCGTTCTCAGCTTCAGGATATAAGGATCCCCAAAAAAACTGGTATGCGGAAATCCTGTAGGAGAGCCGGGAAGAGGGGACCCCTCACTCCTGCCCATTCTTTTCCCTTACTACCCCGACCCTTCCCTTGTCTGCAGAGAGGACAAAACCGAGTTCCCGTAAATATTCACTGCTCATCCCTCTGCCATGGATGAGAAGCTCGACAAGGTCCTCTTTCTCATCGATATCGGTATGGATGAGAAATGAATCGAACACTTCGCATGAGAGCCCTCTCTCCTCTGCAATATGGAGGTGTTTTGCAAAACTCATCCCGTAATAGTTCACATGGAAACGGGAGGCACAGGAGAGGTAGATGGCATTGGTACCCCCTCCCCTTCCCGGAGTGATCGATAGGTCTGCGGCAGTCGTTATCATTCTCCTGATTGCAGGAGCAGACACAAGCGGGATATCGGCCATGATGATCAGGAGAGGCCCGGGGGTCACTTCAAGGAATCCATTGATCGATTCGTTCAATCCCCGCGGGTCATGCACCACCCGGAGTCCGTTAAAAGAGAACGGTTCCGTCCCGAGGATGAATGGCTCGCACCCCGCCTCCCCTGCTGCAACCACCACATCGCAGAGCATCATCTGGGCAAATTTCTCCCGCTCGTCAAGGTCAAGGACACAGGAGAGCCGGGTCTTCGGATTCCTTGGTTTGAACGGGATGAGGGCAGGGAGAGGCATTCCAGTACAGCGGTTGGGGCGGGCTGATAAATAAATCTCCCATTCTGAAGCGGGACAAGAAATCATCAGACCTGCCTGGCTGCCGGCAAGGAATCCGCCCCCTGGCAAAAACGAAAATACTCGGTTCATACCCGGTATTCCGGCATGGACATCCTGGAGGAATTTTTATCCCTGAAAAGCCCACATCCACTACAACATCACATGGCCCCCCGGGTACTCACCTATACACGAAACGTCTTTCTTCCGCTCACGACAGTCTGCCACAACCGGTGCGGGTACTGCATCTTCCGGACCCCGGTCCGGGAGGGCTGCATCTTAAGCCCGCAGGAGGCGGAATCAATCCTTGCAGCAGGGGCTGCAGCCGGGTGCACCGAGGCGCTCTTTACATTCGGGGAGCGACCGGCCCTGGAACCGGGATTCCCGGAGATGATCGCCCGCTATGGGTATACGGATATCCTTGATTACTGCTATGACCTTTGCGTCCGGAGCATCGAATGCGGACTCCTTCCCCATACCAACGCCGGCATCCTGACCCGTGAGGAGATGGATCAGCTCCGCGGGGTGAATGCAAGCATGGGTCTCATGCTCGAGACCACGGCCAGGCTGCCGGCCCATGCCAGATCCCCGGGAAAGGATCCTGCCGTCCGGATCCGGATGATCGAAGAGGCCGGCAGCCTGAAGATCCCCTTCACGACCGGCCTTCTGCTCGGTATCGGGGAGACAATGGAGGACAGGGAGGACTCGCTTCTTGTGATCAGGGACCTTCACCGGAAGTACGGGCACATCCAGGAGGTTATTCTCCAGAACTTCTGTGCGAAGGAGGGAACTCCTATGGAACAATCAGAAAGCATCGCCCCGGAAGAGATGTGCTTCATCATCAGGATGGCAAAAGATATTCTCCCTGCCGACATTGCCATCCAGATCCCGCCCAATCTTGCCGATGCAGGGAGCCTTATCCGTTGCGGGGTGGATGACCTCGGTGGAATTTCACCGATCACCATCGATTACGTCAATCCCGGACACCCGTGGCCGGCACTTGACCAGCTCAGGGAGATTGCCGGGGATTCGAACCTGAAGGAACGGCTCTGCATCTACCCGCAGTATGTTGAAAAGGGATGGTACCATCCCCGGTTGGAACCCCTTATTAGGAGACTGGAACAACATATAGCATGCGAGCGTTGAGAACGTGAAACAGGGTGACCTGGTCTACTCCGGAAAGGCAAAGTCCTTATATCGCACCGGTACCGAGGGCGAGCTGCTTGTACTATTCAGGGATGATATCACCGCGTTTGACGGTGGAAAGAAAGATGTGCTCACAGAGAAGGGGAGTCTCAATGCACGGGTGTCGGCATGCCTCTTTTCGCTCCTTGAAGAACATCGTATCAGGACCCATTTTATCAGGTCTCTTGATGATTCGAGCATGCTGGTCCGGGAACTGCAGATGATCCCCATCGAGGTGATCATCCGGAATATTGCGGCGGGATCAATGGTCCGGAACTACCCCATCAGGGAAGGGACCCTGCTTGACCCCCCGGTCATCGTGATCGATTACAAGGACGATTCCCGCCATGATCCGATGCTCAACGATGATCTTGTCCTAGCATTGAAGATCGTCTCAAAAGACGAACTTCTCCGGATAAAGGACCTGGCGCTCAGCGTCAACATCGTGCTCTCACGGTTTTTTGAAGCCAGGGGGATCATTCTCGTTGACTTCAAGCTCGAATTCGGGAGATATAACGGAGAACTCCTGGTCGGTGACGAGATCAGCATGGACTCGATGCGCCTCTGGGACATGAAAACAAAAGGATCGCTTGACAAGGACGTGTATAGGTTTGAAAAAGGGGATGTGCTTGCCGTCTACCGGCAGGTGACTGAAAAAGTCCTGAAAAGGTGAGATTTACCCATGATATTTCTTGCAAAGATCACGATCGGCTTAAAAGAGGGGATGCTCGACCCCGAGGCCACGGCCATCAGGCATGCCCTTGGAAACCTCGGGTTTGCAACCGATGAACTCCGGACAAAAAAACTCTACCTGGTCCGTTTCGATGCGGCTGATGCCCATGACGCGGAAGAGAAAGCAAGAGGGATGTGCGAGCGTCTGCTCGCAAACCCGGTCATTCATCACTATGAGATCGAGGTTCACCGATGAGGTTTGCCGTCATCCAGTTCGGAGGGAGCAACTGTGACCGGGACGCCTGGTATATCCTCTCCGAGATCTGCGGTGTGGATTGCGATCTCGTCTGGTACAAAGACGGCCTTTCCCGTCCGTATGATGCCGTAATCCTGCCGGGTGGCTTCTCCTACGGGGATTATCTGAGAGCCGGGGCGATTGCCGCCCGGACCCCGGTCATGAAGGATGTGATCGCCCATGCAGGGAAAGGACGCCTGGTACTCGGTATCTGCAATGGCGCCCAGATCCTTGCTGAAAGCGGCCTTGTACCGGGAGTATTCACCATCAATGCCTATCCCAAGTTCATCTGCAGGAGCGTGTACCTGAGGGTTGAGACTTCGGATTCCCCGTTCACTTCCCTGTACCGGGAAGGAGACGTGATCCGGATTCCCATCGCCCACAAGGAGGGGAGGTATGTGGCGCCACAGGACCTGTTGTGTGAGCTCAATGACACGGGACGGATCGCATTCCGCTTCTGCGATTCTTACGGGAATCTCACGCCGGAGAGTAACCCTAATGGCGCCATGGAGCACATCACCGGGGTCCTCAACGGCACCCGGAACGTCCTGGCCATGATGCCGCACCCGGAGCGTGCATCCGAGGAGATCCTCTCCTCCGAGGATGGAAGGAAGGTATTTTCATCCATGATCTCCCATATCGAGCATGCGGAGGGAGTGACCAGCAGATGACTAAGGATGAAACGGCAGAAGAGCACCAGGTTCTCACGTGGGCAGAACATTTTGCCAAGAAACATCACTTTATCCTGAACCCCGATAAGAAAAAACTCGATGTGGTGATCCGGGGTCTTGCCCGGAATAAAAGAAAGTTTGGCGAGCAGTACTGCCCCTGCAGGCTCCGGTCCGGCGATAAAGAGAAGGATGCCGCGATCATCTGCCCCTGCATCTATCATGCAGACGAAGTGGAACAGGAGGGCAGTTGTCACTGCAGCCTCTATTTCAGGGAAGATGCTCAGCCTGAATGATGTTCTTTTCTTAAGAAAAGTCCAGATCCCGGACAACCCGCCAGCAGTCAGCCTGATATACATTTTTTCAGGTACAGGAAAACCGGCCGGGAAAGCCCCGGGCCTTTTTACGTTCCCTGAATACAGCAGGGGGATAGTCTTGCCGGCGCTGATTTGAGGGCAGTTGCCGGTATGATTCAGGAAAACGTAAGTGAGGCTTAAAATTCCTCTTTCTTTTTCTTCAGGCCAAACATCACATGGTAGATAGCATAAAGGCCGATAACAATCGCAACAACATATGCAAGGGCTGCAAGGTAAAAGACGAAGTCAGGTATCCTGACATCAGCGACTGTGATGACCAGTGAGGAGCCGATAACCACTCCTGCCACGATCAGCCCGATCAGGACCTTGTCACTCGTCCGGTCCAGGGACTGCTGAAGCCGGAGGATATCGGAATCAACGATATCGATCTTGATGGTCCCGGTGGAGAGTTGCCGGAGAGTCTTATTGATGACCCGGGGCATTTCAAGAACCCCGTCAAACGTTTCAAGGAAGGAATGGCTCGCCCTGTACAGGAACTGATCGATCATGTTCTCCCTTTTTGTCAGCTTCCTGACGTACGGCTCGGCCTTCTCCCCGAAGTTGAAATTCGGGTCGAGGGTGATACCCACATCGAGCACCATGATGATGACCTTGAGCATCAGCATCAGGTTCTGGGGCATCCTGATATGGTATTTCCGGAGAGTCCCCGTGAGCCCCCGGCTCATCTCCTGGAAACTGTACTGCCCTATTGATGCCCCCTCGGCATCCAGCATGGCACGATACAGATCGTCCCGGAGTAACTCCCGCTGATTCTCATCGATTGAAATCCCGAAATGCTCGAGGGCCTTGATCATCAGCTCAGGGTCGCGCTGCATCATCGCAACAAGGAGGTGAGTGAAATAGAACCGCCGTTCGGGATAGATGATCCCGACAATCCCGAAGTCAAGGAAATTTATCGTCCCGTCCTTTGAGACGAGGAGGTTTCCCGGGTGGGGGTCGCCATGAAAGAACCCGTCCTCGAATATCTGCTGCAGATAGGCATAGAATCCCCGGTCGGCAATCTCCTTTGGATCGACCCCCATCGCCCGGATTTCATCGACATGATCGATGCGCACTCCCTCAATGTATTCCATGACGAGAAGATGCCTGGTGCTCTGGTCCCAGAAGATCTTTGGCACGCGTATCTTTTCAAGGTCCTGCATGTTGAAACGGAGACGGTCAGCGTTCTTTCCGTCATGGATAAAATCAAGTTCCTGGCGGATCTGGGCAGCGAAATCCCTGACAATCCCCTTCGGGTTGTAAACCGCGTACTGTGGGTAGTAGTACTCGACCCGGGCTGCAA
>JAJRBV010000098.1 GCA_028679275.1 Methanoregulaceae archaeon | reverse complement strand
TAAAACGGAAATCACGGGAAGAGCAACCTTTTTTCTCCTCCCTTTTCCTAATTCTGGTATCACGGAGGCCATAGTTCCTCTCTATCCAATCCAGAGTGATGCCCGTATGTTCCTCCCCCTGGCGCTGTTTGCTATCGGCCTCATCCTTCTGGTTAAAGGGGCTGATTTTGCGGTCAGGGGTGCAGAGAGCCTTGCGGTGAAAATCGGTGTCTCGCCAACCACAATCGGGCTCACCGTGGTGGCTTTTGGGACTTCACTCCCCGAACTTGTCGTCTCCACCGAAGCATTCAGGAGAGGAGATTACGCCATCGGTACCGGGAATGTAGTGGGAAGTAATATTGTTAATATCGGACTCATCCTTGCTCTTGCACTGTTTATTATGCCCGCAGCCTGCAGCACTGCAGAATCACGCTCACGCCTGTTGATCAACACCGTTCTCACATTGGGAGCTGCATCGGTATTTGCGATTGTTTCGCTCAGAGGATATTTTGACTTTATCACGGGGATTGTCTTCCTTCTCATTTTCTCCGGGATGCTCTTCCTGATGTGGAAGCCGGTGCCCGTCGCGAATCCACCCGACACTTCGCACAGCCGGCATCCCGTCCTCCTGACCCTTGCCGGTCTTGCAATGGTTATCCTCGGTGCACACCTGCTCCTTAAAGGGGCTGTGGATATAGCCGAGATGTTATCAGTTCCTCCCGCGGTGATCGGGCTGTCCATGGTAGCGGTCGGGACCTCCCTCCCGGAACTGGCAACATCCTTTGTTGCGGCCATGAAAAGGAGTCCCGGTATTGCTGTAGGCAATGTTCTCGGAAGCAACATCTTCAACCTCCTTTTCATTATCGGGATCAATTCCCTTTTTTTTACCATACCTGCTCCGGCTCAAATCGACACCATTGTCATGATCGGATTTTCCCTGGCAGTCTTCCCGTTTTTTATCCGGAGTACCCTCATAACACGGATCTGGAGCGGGGTGCTACTCGGTGCTTATACCCTTTATATTTTATTTTTGTTTGGGTTACTCTGAATCTGCTGCTTGATACCACATTGACTGATGCTGTGTCAGAGTTATGGAAGGACGGGATGCAACCATGAATACGGCGATTCAGATGCCAAAAGTATCCACAAGCAGACCGAGGATGATCGATCCGAGGACAAAACCGAGCACTACCCCGGCAACAACGGTAATGATCCCCTTTTTTCCTTTCTTTGCCCCTTTCAGATAGATTTCCCAGTTGAGATACATGATAACGGCAAAAATCAGGAGGCCTGCCAGGGATATGATTATCCGCAGGTGTGACGGGGTTATCTGTTCAACAGGTTCCCGGGCGGTATTCCATGCAAGTGAGATGAGGTCGGCAAGACCCGGGAGACCAAGCCTCAGGGCAATCCCCGATACCGTCGCAGATATGAAGAGCTTCCGCCTGCTTTTCCCCATGGCTGAATACACAGGTATCCGGCTCTGCACAGGATAAAATAGTATGACTGTGCGGGTTCATCAGCAGGGGAGAACATTTCGCAAGGGTTCAGGCGGTATCCTTATTCTTTTGGTACAGGGGTGCAGAATCAGCCGCTATTGAGAGGGCCACATCCCCGGAATTTTTCATACCTCCCTATGAATTCCTTACAAGGACGACCATTGCAATGAAAGAGGCTATGGCCGGCTGACTGCACCCAGGCGAATTCTTATATCCCTGCCTGTCGACCGCTACTCATGGACTTTCTCCTGATTTTCTCAGTCATCATCATGGCTCTTCTGCTCCTGAATTCCATCGTCCTCGTCATGAGGATCCGTGCAGCACCCGATAAGCCCATCGGGAAAGGGATAGGGCTCGTGCTGGGACTCGCCATCGGGCTTACCCTCTGGATCCCCCTCACCTACCTCACCGGGGACCAGAGTACCGGGATAATAGCCGGCTCGGTGATCGGGATTCTCCTTGCTGCCGGCCTGGAGCTCTATTCGGCACGCATGCGAAAGGGGCAGGAATAACAGATCAATCATGACCCGGTTTCTTATTTTTCCCTGATCCTCCCTGATACTGCCTGATCTGCCCTTTATCCTGACTGTATGGGCCGCATTCTCATGCACGAGAAGTCATCAGGGTCCGAACAGGGAATTACCGGCAAGGCATGCTGTTTTCATTCGCGAATGGACACCAGGAACGCACAAAATCCCCGCTTTTCCTGCTCCTATAAATTGTTTGAGGTCATTTAAGGCCCCGATTGACAAATGGATGAACTAAAAGGTTCAGTTATGGAACCCGGCACATGGTGTCATTATTTCCCTGTCTTTCAGAGAGCAGGTATGCAGGGGTGTCATCCCCTGTGGATGGTACCCCGGAGGTATAGGTTATGAATATCAGCAAAAAAGAGATCACGGTTGCATTGGCGTACCGCACAAAAGAAGTGATTATGGCCAGAAAGGCCCTGTATGCCGCCGCAACCATCCATACCACCACGATACTCATGCTCCTTGCATGCCTCGCTGTTCCGCTGCATGCAGTCTATGCATAACCAGGCGGGCATGATATCGACCAGGCTTTCCCCGCTGCCCCATCAGAGTCGTAAGAACCCTTGAAACGGCGGGGGGATTGTATTGTTTTTTTGTGCAAGGTGTCACTTGTTTCAACCATTCCTGCTGGTAATGACGAGAAATTCAGGGAAATCCACTCACTATTATCCTGGTGGAAAAGGTGGTGTTTGCCGGTCTCGTAACTCCTGTGCAGTGGCCCTGCCACCCCAAAGGGTGCTCCGGCGGCGGTTCAGTACCTGTTCATCTCTGACCTGATGAAGGAATGTATCATCCAAAATTTACAAAACTGCAAGGAAACCCGTTGCAATGGACCGGGATTCTTCCTCCCGTTCGACAAAAAATTTTGACTGCCGGACTGTCTCAATATTTTTCTTCCGTCACGCTCCTCCCTGTCAGACATGCTCAATATCGGTATAATTCGAGATCTCCGAGTTTGTTGTGCAGAGATCAAAGACGTCAAGATGATGAACATCGGTATTGCCGGTAAGGCGGGCAAAGTCTTTCAGTTCTTCTGTTGAAACCTTCAGAAAGAGTTCCAGTTTCCTTGCCGATATTCCGGTATTCAGCCGTGCCCTTAAATCAGGGTTCTGGGTTGTGACACCGACCGGGCATTTCCCGGTATTGCACAGCCTGTATTGCTGGCAGCCACTGGCCATCAGTGCAGCCGTCCCGATTGCGATGGCATCAGCACCCATTGCAAGAGCTTTTGCAAAGTCAGGAGAGATCCTGAGTCCTCCGGTGACGACAAGCGAGATTCCCTCTCCCCGATGTGAATCCAGGAATTTCCGTGCACGGTGGAGGGCAAAGAGGGTAGGTACAGCAGTTGCATCCTTGATAAATTTCGGGGCTGCTCCTGTTGCTCCGGGTCTCCCGTCAATAGTGATAAAATCGGGGTGTGCCGGCAGGATCGCATCCAGATCGGCCTCGATACATCCTGCCGCGATTTTTACCCCGACAGGCCGCCCGCCTGATCTCTCCCTCAGCCAGGCTACCTTAAG
>JAJRBV010000075.1 GCA_028679275.1 Methanoregulaceae archaeon | reverse complement strand
CGATGATCTCCCGTATTCCTAATCCGCCCAGGAATACCCGGAGCATCGTTCCATGGTCCGCACGCAGCCATGCATCAGGTAAGATGGCGGAGAACTGTCCCCCCGGCCTGAGAAGCGAGATTCCTTTCTCAATAAAGCAGTGATAAAGCTCTGCCGTTCCGGAATACGTCCTGTACCGTTTTTCAAGATACTCCTTCTCTCCCCTGAGCGTTTCCCTGCGAAATCGTGGGAGATGACCAACGACCGCGTCAAAACCTCCCGATGCCATGATTCCAGGGAATGCGTCTTCCCAGTCGAACACACGGAGCCGTTCCCGTGAGCGGGGATCGATCAGGGATGCATCAGGATCCTCAACAATATCGGACCCGACAAGTGAATTTCCGCACCGGATAGTTCCGGAAAGATCCGGGAGGGGGAGGCCGCCGTTGTTATCAAAGCTTTCAATAAATTTTACAAGGAGGAGGAGCCTGGTTGTCTGGACCGCCCTCATGTCGATGTCCACCCCAAAAATCATGGCAAGCAGGATCCTCTTTCTCTCATCTGCCGTAAGTTCCCAGATTGTCTCTTCCCGTATTGAATTCCCCTCACTCCCTCTGGAGCGGGTGACAGGGAGGACACGCCCTGGTTCCCCCTCCTTCTCCGGTCCATGAAGGAAACCCCCGATCTCACCAGGAGAGGAATCCCCCCGCTCTATGGCAGGTACAAGGTTATCAGTATACCAGCTGAGATGCCAGTCAAGGAGGTATTCAAACGCATTGACCAGGAAAAGCCCGGATCCGCAGGCGGGATCGAGCACATGGATACCTGCAAGATCCCGGGGTGTTTTTCCAGTCACGCGCTCATCAAGGGTTTTTCTCACGATGTATTCCGCTATCTCCCGCGGAGTGCCGGAAGGACCTCCGGCCTTCCGTATTTCGGGACGCTCCTCCACGAGTGCATGATTCCCGGGGGTAAGCCGGATCACCTTCCCAAGGAACAGGGAAAATGCCTCAGCGAGGATTTGCGCTGGGATGACCGAGAACTCGTACGGGCTCTTCGGAGGAGAGAGTTGGGTGATGATGTTTTTTATCGGTTCGTCATCGATGAGCAGGGTGAGCGTCAGCGTATCGGCAGACTCGTTCGTGTGTGTTCCTTCTCCAAAACAGAAAAGCCCCTTACCATATTCATCCTCAGCATGCCTGAAAAGTCCGCAGAGCCTGCCATAGGCAAAACCCCCCTCAGTGACCCTGCAAAGCTGCCCGTACTGCCCGATCCCCCTGTCCTCTGCGATACGGAGAAACAGGATCCGGGTTATGATGTGCTGCACCACCTCGTTGATGGACTCCGCAGAAAGACCATGGTTACGGAGGGCAATTCTTTTGGCGAGGTGGAGCCGCCACTCTTCGAGGTCGGCACTGAGCATCTGCCCGACCCCGCATTCCTTCTCTTCATCACCCTTCTCCTGAAGGGAAATGTCCCGTGATCCCCTCAAAACGCATTCCCGGGAGATCAATCCCACAATCCGATCCCACCGCTCTACGAACTGGTCAGCGGTGACCGTGGCAATCCGTGCTGTGGCTTCATCGTCTCCGTATTGCACCGGGATCGTGGCATCGTATACAGCGGATTCCCCGAAGTTCGTGAAGATGGCGAGCCGGAGTCCGGCGCTCCAGGCATACCTGCGGAGATCGAGAACGGTCTTTGCAGAAAATAAACCGGCAGCGGAATGATTCCCGACCATGATTGCAAGAACGCCCCCTGAACCGGTGCAGAGAACATAATCGATACAGGTTACCCGGCCGGAGATACGGACGGGAACCTCCCGCGTAAACCCGATCTTCCGGGTTCTGCATCCCCGGGATTCCACCGGTTCCCATCCAAGATATCCCAGGACCGGATCGATGAAGCTCCTGCATATCTCCCGTCTGCCTGTATCCCCCTCCGCAAAATGCGAGCGACGGGCGTAGTACTGCTCAATCAGACCGGGTAGTGACAGAGGTGCTTGCATGACACAAAGGTAATGGTATATAGGTTCTGACCCGGGAAAACGAAAAGATTCCTTCTGCTGTTCCCCTCTTCACCATCATCCTGAAGTCAGGCGCCTTTGTAAACGCACTTATAACGTATGAGGGATCTTAATTCTGAGCATGGAATTCGGGCAGCCCGTTGAGCAGGTATCGCTACGGCCGGGGATGAGCGTGGACGAGCTGATGCGCCAGCTCGCCAGGGCAGGAGCGTATAACGGGGGGGCGCTTGCCCGGGCTTCAGATATCTATGAAAGGATGCTTACTGACAGGAACATCGTGAAGTTTTTCGGGCTTGCAGGTGCGATGGTCCCTGCCGGAATGGGTGGCATCGTGAGCGATCTCATCTCACGCGGACATATCGATGTCCTTGTCAGCACCGGGGCCAATCTCACCCACGATATCATCGAGGCACTCGGATGCCGGCATTATCACGGCTCCGCGTTCTGTTCTGACATCGAGCTCAGGCAGGACGAGATAAACCGCATTTATGATGTATACCTCCCGAATGATGCGTTTATCACGTTTGAGCATTTCATCCAGGATTCTCTTGCTTCGCTCGATCCCGGGAGAGGATATGCTATCACAGAGCTGATGACTCTGCTCGGGCGCCGGCTCGACCGAGGGATTCTCGCCACGGCAGCAGCAGAAGGTGTACCCGTGTACTGTCCAGCGGTAGCCGACTCGATGATAGGCCTCCAGTGCTGGCTTTTTTCCCAGCAAGGAAAAATCTCAGTCGATGCATTCTCTGATATGAAAGATCTGATCGATCGCTGTTTCACCGCAGAAAGGGCCGGCGCATTGCTCATTGGTGGAGGTGTGCCGAAGAATTTCATCCTCCAGAGTATGCTGATGACACCGAAGGGGTTCACCTACGCAGTCCAGTTGACCGGGGACCGGCCGGATCTCGGAGGGCTTTCCGGTGCTACCCTTGATGAAGCACGGTCATGGGGTAAAATTACTGAGGATGCTTCAGCGGTTACCGTATATGGTGACGCAACCATCACCCTGCCGATGCTGGTCGCGGCTGTGCTGGAGCGGATCGAGCGATGACCCGGCTGATCCTTGCCCTTGATGTTACCAGTAAGGTTGATGCACTCCGCATTGCAGGGCAGTGCGCCCCGTACATCGATGCGATCAAGATTGGGTACCCCCTGGTGCTCTCATCGGGTCTTTCCATTGCTGGAGAACTCCGGGCAACGGGTCTTCCCCTGATCGCTGACTTCAAGGTCGCTGACATCCCGAACACAAACCGCCTTATCGCAGGGCAGGTCTTCTCGCGCGGGTTCTCAGGGATCATCTGTCATGGTTTTACCGGTGGCGATTCGGCAGAGGCATGTATCAGTTCAGCCCATGAACACGGCGGGGAATGTTTTATCGTTGCCGAGATGAGCCACCCCGGTGCAGAAGAGTTTTTCCATGGGGGTGTCGCCGAACGTATCGCAGAACTCGCGATCAGGCTTGGGGCAGATGGCATCATTGCACCAGCCACCCGGCCGGACCGCGTCCTTCTGTTACGGAACATTGTTGGAGAAAAGAAGATCTATTCCCCTGGTGTCGGCGCCCAGGGCGGCGATCCCGCCCTTCTTGCGGGACTCGTGGATGGTATCATCGTCGGCCGCCAGATCTACAGCTCCCCCGACCCGGCTTCTGCTGCTGCACAGTTTGCCCCTCTCCGCCTGTGATGAGAAGACGATACTGATCTGCTGATGAGCCCTATGAGTCACCTGAGGCGGAAGGGGCCCTTCTAAACTTTAAAATACTGAATCACCCATTTTACTGTATGCAATGGAGCGAGGAACAGCAGAAACTGGCTGAAAAGTACAGGAAGCTTGAAGACATCCCCGTTGCCGAGCGGCGTTATAAGTGTCACACCTGTCATCTCATAGTCGATGAGAAGCCCTGCCCGCAGTGCGGCGAGGAACACCTCCTGATCATGTGCCCCCTTGACCACTGCCACTGCTCCCACGAGATTATTTCGGGGATTGAGTATTGTCCCCTCTGCGGGGAACCGGTATGCCCCGACTGCGGTTCTCATGATGTCGTCCAGATAAGCAGGGTGACCGGGTATCTCCAGGAAGTTTCCGGATGGAACGCCGGGAAGCAGCAGGAATTGAAGGACCGGACGCGTTACACGGTCGTATGAGGTACTATCTCCGGGAAGGCACCCTCTTTGTCCGGGGCAGGTTCCGCTCGGTAAGCACGGGTGCAGGGGGCGGAATCGGCACGGTCAGCACGCTCCTTAACCATACGGTGCCCCCGGACTGGCATGAACAGGATCCTCTCCGCGAGCTCTCCACAGTTACTTCACGAGAAGGGCTCCCGGGTGATTTTTTCGGGTTGATCACCGCCGTGAAGATGCAGCACCTCTGCATCCTCCAGTATGATTTTATGACCGTTTTCATCTCCGCGGGGATTCATACGGGATCCTGCGGTACTATTAATATTATCCTCCACAGCGGTCAGGGAATGTCCGATGCTGCCCTCACAGGGGGGATCATCACGGCTACTGAGGCAAAGTCAGATGCGCTCAGGGGACTAGGGCACCTTTTTTCCGGAACTCCCACCGATGCGGTAATCGTTGCCTCGGAAGGACCTGTTGTGCACCCGTATGCAGGAACCCTTACGGAAGCCGGCAGGAGGATCCATGCAGCGGTTCTCTTCGGGGTGCCTGAAGCCTTGCTGCGGTACGAGGGCACCGTGATTCGGGATGCCCCCTCCTACTTCATTTTCTCGAGGTACGGCGGGGACCACTGGGTCGAATGGCTGCCCCGGGCCTGCCCGTATTATCCCTGTCATTTTGACGGGCAGCGCTGTGATTTCTGCTACTGCCCCTTTTATCCGTGCGGTGATGAATCCCTTGGGGAATGGGTAAAAAGCACTACAAAAAACAGACCTGTATGGAATTGTGCAGGCTGCACCCTCCTTCACAATCCCGGAATTGCAGACTATCTCATGCAAAATCCCGAGGCATCGCTCCTGGAACTGAAAACAAAGGAAAGAACCAGCGGGAAAAAGGCGTGAGTCGACACGCCGGTATTCCCTCCCCGCCTTCTTCAGGCTTCCCTGATACCCAGTGCAGCCGTGAGTTCTTCAAGAGGGATCCCGTGGACCATGGCTGCTTCGCGGATTGTTTCTCCGCGTGCGATTGCACATCCTACACAGCCCATCCCGAATTTGAAGAGCACTTCGGCCGATTCAGGCTTTGCTTTCAGAAGGTCGTAAATTGTGCTGTCAGCCGTAATTTCCATACCTCTATTGTTTGAGGGTGCAGGTACTTAAATCTGCAGCTGGTGCTATCATTTTCGCTACCCGCCCGGATCATTTATCTATGAATGATAGTTCTAGCTAGTGCTGGAGATGTATGAACATGGATTATTCCAGTATAACGGAAAGAATCTCCCTGAAAGTAAGTGCAAAAGGCCACCAGGCCGATACGGCAAAAATCGAGGGAAAACTCCGTCGTCTCATCGAAGAGTTCGGGGTGCCGCCTCAGGAAGCCGAACGTACCGTGTTAAACGAGCTTGCCCGTGACCTCGCCATCCCGGACCTCGGTTCCGGGTCTGCCGGTGCAGCCGGAGAGAAGAAACTGCTTCGCGAGCTCTCGTCCGGGGACTGGGCTACCATCGAGGCAAAAGTCGTATCGCTCTCCGGATCCTACTCAAGTGCAATCTCCCAGACAGGAATCCTTGCTGATTCCACGGGTGCGATGCGGTTTGTGGTCTGGGTAAAAGCAAATGCACCGCGGTTGTCAGTCGGCTCATGGTACCGTTTCGAGTCGGTAGTAGTGGATGAGTATAAGGGATCCCCTAATGTAAAGGTCCATTCAGGGACCACAATAAAGGAGATCACCAGTGAAACCCCGTTGATCCCAAAGACTATACCGATAAGGGACCTGACACCCGGTATCGGAAGTATCAGAGGAAAATTCATCCAGGAGTGGGAAGCCAGCCATGACCGTATGCTCCAGTCCGGACTTGTTGGCGATGAATCAGGAACCGTAAAATTCGTAATATGGAAAGAGGAGGGAAAGGAACGACTTGTCCCGGGTACGGTATACAGCATCTACTATGCCCTGGTTGACGAGTATCAGGGTCGCATCTCACTCAACCTCACCACCGCAACGATTCTTCCCGAGGATGGGGACATCCCGGTAAGCGGTGGCGAGGGTGTATTTTCCGGGGCACTAGTGCATATCGCACCCGGGTCCGGACTCATCAAGCGGTGCCCGGTGGAAGGATGCAACCGTGTTCTCTCCCGTCAGAATTACTGCCCGGTGCATGAGATCCAGCCGGGATTTCTCTATGATCTCCGGATTAAGGGGTGGCTGGATAACGGCTGGGAAACCCGTGAGATTCTGGTTCAGCGAGAGGCGACGGAGCAGCTGACCGGCATGTCAATTCACGAATCGAAAGAACTTGCAGAGAATAATCCTCTCGGTATGGACGAAGTGTTCCTGCGGGTACGGGAGCGGATACTCGGGCGGTACCTCACCTGCAGGGGGAGGGAGATAGACCAGCGGATTCTGGTGTCCGAATGCGGATTCCTTCACTTTGATCCGGGTGAGATACCGGGACTCCTGAACAGGGCTGGGGGGTCATTCTGATGGCGATGCCGGATAGACCTTCCTTTGCACGAAGGGAGGGAACATTCGAGCGGGAACCTGCCCGGAGGGTGTTTGCCGCAGAACTCCGGGAGACCCGGATTCACTTCCGGGAAGGGGAGGATGAAAAGAGCCCAACGTATGTGCTCCTTCCGACAGGAGAACGATGTAACAGGGTGTTTCTTGTCGGTACCCTCACAGAGAAGAAGAAGCAGGGAGAGCAGAACATGTTCTACCGGGCGAGGGTGGTGGATCCGACTGGCACGTTCTTCATCATGGCAGGGAGTTACCAGCCTGAAGCGATGCAGCAGATCGCACGGATCGAAGCCCCCTCGTTTGTGGCAGTTACCGGAAAACCGAACGTGTACGAAACCCCTGATGGGGCGACCCTGATCTCGATCCGGTGCGAATCAGTTACTGCGGTTGACAAGGACACGAGGGACCGCTGGGTACTCGACTGTTCTCTCGCCACCCTTGACCGTATTGACCGGATGGGAGCGACCCCGTACGGGGAGAGGGCGCAGAAGGAGTACCATACCGATCCCGCGGTGTTCCGGAAGATGGTGTTTGACGCACTCTCGCAGTTACGGATGTGATTGGTAGTAACCTTTATTGTTCTGCAAAGACATTTCCGTCCGATCAACGATGGATGAAAAGAAAAGGGCTGAACTGGTCAAAAACCTTGACCTGAAAGTGCTGAAGGAGGAGGCAAAGGCACGGGGGATCAAAACCGGGCGCTGCCCGACAAAGAGCTCCATTGCCAAGCTTCTCCCTGATGAAGCTCTTTTGACACTTGCAAAAAAATGAGTACCGGGTTATCCAACAGCAATACCCTGCACGGGGCAGAGAACTGCTTCCGCGATTTCACCGGTTTCGAGATCGAGGGGAGGTTCCCCCTGCTCTGGTTTTCCCTTCAGTCTAGTATGCTTCAGTAACCTGTGAGAGGGGAACCTCTGTTTTAAGTTCGAAAAACACGGGGCAGGGGTACACGCAGGTACCCCAATACACACCCTGCACGATTGATGATTCCTGTCACCATCCCGCTGTCCCTGTCCGGTACTGGCCATCAGCGGCGTTTATAGGGGACAGAGATTTTCGGAAGGATTGTATTCAAAGGAAAAAGGCGGTAAACCGGTATCACAGCCCGGATTGCTGCCATACCCGGGATGGGTAATCCGGCATGAACCAGTATAGTTCCCGGAACATCCGGGATATTCATGCCGGTTCAGGCAGGCCGGGATCTGCATGATTCAGAAAAGGGATAGTGAAAAGGGGGAGCGCCCTATCAAAGAGACGATCGCCTGTCCCATGCCTCAAGAACATCGTCTCCCTCAATGAATACCAGCTTATGGTTCCGCGCATAGTCCTGTGCATCCTTCTTGGAGAGTGCAAGACCTGATCGGTCATCGAGCATCTCGCAGACGGTTACAGCAGGGGTGATCCCGGCCATGATCGCCATCGCAATAGAGAGCTCGGTCTGGCCTCTCCTCCTGGAAAGAAGTCCTTCGGCCGCTCTGAGTATTGCCACATGGCCGGGTGATCGGAACCGGCTGCGGAAGTCGCACCCTCCCCCGTTCAGGCTCCGTTTCACCTGGTCTGCAATGGCTGTAATGGTGAGTGCCCTGTCATTATCAGTGATTCCGGTAAAGGTATCCCGATGGTTCACCCAGAGTGAGAACGAGGAGTGGTTTTTCCGGTCGTAGGGGATATCCCCGACTGTTTCTGCGATACCGGTGCGGGTACGGAGCACTTCACTGGCAAACGGCAGCCCGAGATGTTCTGCTGCATCCGGATGAATCGCTGTACAGATAAGCCCGCCGCCATCTTTACGCATCAGGGCAATATCTGCCGGGCGCACCATGTCAGAGCGTATGGCAAAATCCGTTTCACACTCCCGGTCATCAAAATCATAGAGCAGGATGAACTTCCCTTCCCGCAGGGCTTTCAATGCATCGTCAATCATGGGGCCACCTCAACCTTCACTTCATCCATATCATTCACCCGGAGCGACTCCCGGAGAGACACTGGTGCAATCAGTTCGAGGACATCGTCCGGGTAATGGGATCTTCCCGGGATTACGATGCCGCAGGGAATACCCTCTATCCTGCAGGGCAGGCAGCGGGCGTCGCCGAATGTACGGCCTTCCGCTGAAAATCCCTGTATCCTTACCCATTCCAGCTGGTCCAGCCGTTTTCGTATCTGGATGCTGGATGGTTCAAGCCTGATGTTCAGGGTCCCCGGATAGGGAGCAAACCCGATCTTTTCAGAGAACTGCCGCACATAGGGTTCAAGGCTCATGTAATACCTGCCTTCCCCGAGTCCGGAAACCACCGCACCCTGGAGTATGAATTCTTCCCGACCGCTCCCAAATACCCGGCAGTAATCCGCATACTCATGCCGCAGCAGCTCCTCCCCGTACCGGGTGATCGTGACATACTGACCGTCAGGGTTGACCGAACGGGAGAGGAGGTGGTTCCGCTCGAGCGACTGGAGTCGCCGTGAAGCGGTCTGCGGGCTCGTGCCAAGCGCGCTCCCAAGAGACTGGGAAGAGACCCACACCGGCCCCTTCAGTCCACCCTTCACGGCGATCTCTTTCAGGCACTGGAGATCCTCGGGTAAGATCATATACTTATCAAAATTGAGATGCTTATTATTTATGAGTATCGTATGGGAAAAATTTCGTGAAATGTCGAAGCCGAGTTCGTTAATTTTATCAGCCCCCCTGCCCTCATAGTGTGGCATGAAATCTGATGTGCGGTATCTGCTTGCCGAAAAAATGGCAGGGGAGATCACGCTTTCAGACTCTCCGGGCAAGGCCCTGAAGAAATGGAGAATGAGTTTCAACATTCCCCAGGGCGTGCTCTGTGAGCATCTCGAAGTTTCCCCGTCAGTGATCAGCGATTACGAGAGCGGGAGAAGAAAAAGCCCGGGCACTGCTGTCGTTGGAAAAATCGTCGATACGATCCTTTCCATCGATGAGGCAAATGGCGGGAAGTATATCAAAAAATTTGCAAAGATCCTGTATACCGATATTGACGATAATGTCATCTATGACATCTTCGATTACCCTTCACCGGTGATGCTTTCAAGGTTTGCCGAATTGCTCTCGTGCAAAACGCTCTGCGGTTCCCTGAGCCAGTCAATTTTCGGCTATACGATTGTCAACAGTCTCAACGCAATTACCCAGCTCTCATCAAATGAGTTCAACCGGATATACGGGTGGAGCACGGAGCGGGCACTTATATTCACCGATGTGACTTCCGGAAAGTCCCCTATGGTAGCGATACGGGTTACCCCGTTCAAACCACGATGCGTGGTTCTCCAGGGGATCGAACCGGAGCTCGTCCACCCGCTCGTGCCAAAGATGGCAGAGCGGGATCATATCACCGTGCTCTGCACGATGACGGGCATTGATGAGATAGGCGAAATCCTGAGGGATGAACGATGGTAGGAATCATCACATACGGGGTCTATATCCCCCGTTACCGGATAAAGGTGGAAGAGATCACCCGGGTCTGGGGCGCAAATGCCGATGACGTGACAGGCGGACTTGGAGTGTATTCGAAGTCTGTCCCGGACCTTGATGAGGATACAGCCACCATCGCAGTCGAGGCGGCAAGAAACGCACTCAGAAGAAGGGATGTCGATCCCTGCGAGATAGGGGCAGTATACGTAGGCTCGGAGTCCCACCCGTACGCAGTGAAGCCGACGGCATGCACGGTCGGGGAGGCGATCGGGGCCACCCCCTGCATGACCGCAGCAGATTACGAGTTTGCCTGCAAGGCCGGAACCGCTGCGATCCAGACCTGCATGGGACTCGCAAAGAGCCAGATGATCCGGTATGGATTTGCCATCGGTTCGGATGTTGCACAGGGCGCGCCGAGCGATGCCCTCGAGTACACTGCTGCCGCCGGAGGCGCGGCCTTCCTGATAGGCCTCAGAGACCCGATAGCCATCATCCACCGCACCTGCTCATTCACCACCGATAC
>JAJRBV010000025.1 GCA_028679275.1 Methanoregulaceae archaeon | reverse complement strand
AGAGGGGAAGAAAATACGGGGGGAATATTCCTCAGGGAGGAATTCCGGAGCTGAGTATCGGTAAAATTCGCTTCATTTGCTTTATTTTATATAGCTCATCAACCAATACTTCAGGGCAAGTCTCATTGAAAGGACAAAGAACGTGGAACGTGCGAGAGTCTCATACCATTTTTCATATATAACACCGTACTACTGGTATCACGATGAGTGCAGATGAGGTAACGGAAAAGGAGGATGTGCCGCGCAGGCTCTCCCCTGAAGAGAAGAAGCAGGAAAATATAAGGAAAATCAAACGCTCCGCCATTGCAACAGCGATGGGAATCATTACCGGGGTGATATCCTACCTTGTCATCGACTCGTCACAGATCCTTGGGATCCAGAGCTATACCATCCTCGCGCTCCTCATCATGATCGCCGGCGTTGTGGTGCAGAAACATATCTTCATGTTCATGCACCTTAATCCATCGGCCCTTGGGAAAAAGGACTGGTTTTACCAGGGTTTTATGACTTTTGCCTTCTGGTTCATCACCTGGACCATACTCCTGACGAGCGGAATTCCGGCGTGAAGGTCTCATGCGCATCGCAGTAGTCCACCGTGACCGGTGTCATTCGCGGAAATGCGGCACTGAATGCATCCTCTACTGCCCCCGTGTGAGGACAGGTGACGAGACTGTCATTATCGGAGAGGACAGGAAGGCAGTTATTTCCGAAGAACTCTGCGTTGGCTGCGGGATATGTGTCAAGAAATGCCCGTTTGAGGCCATCGATATCGTGAGCCTTCCTGAAGAGCTGGAACACGCGACTCACCGGTACGGGAAAAACGGGTTTGCCCTGTACGGGCTTCCCATTCCCGTAGAAGGGAAGGTGACCGGAGTCCTCGGTGCAAATGGTATCGGGAAGAGTACTGCGGTCAAGATCCTCGCCGGCCAGCTCAAACCGAACCTTGGCGAATTTGAGCGGGAGGCCGGTTGGGAAGAGATCCTCCGGAAATATACCGGAACCGAACTCTTCGATTACTTAAAGACAGTGTCGGAAAGGCGTCTGAAAGTGGCGATAAAGCCGCAGTATATCGATTACATCCCGAAGGTGTTTTCAGGCACCCCGGCAGAGCTCCTCCGGACAACGGATGAGCGCGGAAAGCTGCAGGAGTATACCGGGGCGCTCACCCTCTCATCGCTGCTTGACCATGATATTTCCACCCTTTCCGGGGGCGAGTTACAGCGGGTCGCGATCGTGGCCTGCCTTGCCCGTGAAGCAGATTTCTATTTCCTGGATGAAATTACCCCTTTTCTTGACATCTACCAGCGGATGGCCGCTGCCCGTATCATCCGGGAGCTTGCTGCCAGCCGGCCGATTATAATCGTCGAACATGACCTTGCGATCCTCGACATGCTCGCCGATACCGTGCATGTGGCATACGGAAAACCGGCCGTTTTCGGTGTCATCACACAGCCGAAGGGGGTCCGGGTCGGTATCAACGAGTACCTTGAGGGGTATCTTCCTGAGGAGAATGTCCGGTTCCGTGACTACCCGGTGGTATTTGAAAAAAGGGCGCATGAGAAGCATGCCGACAGGGCGATCCTCTTCGAGTTTCCAGGGATGGAGAAGAGCTACGACCGGTTCCGGCTTACTATCTCTCCCGGGGATATTCGCAGCGGGGAGGTGCTCGGGGTGGTCGGTGCAAACGGTATTGGAAAGAGCACCTTTGCCCGTCTTCTCGCAGGAATGGAAGATCCCGATGGCGGCCCACTGCAGGGGGAAGCCCGTATCTCCTATAAACCGCAGTACCTGAAAGCATCTTCATCCGACACGGTTGAGTTCTCCCTGAGGCAGATCACCCGATCATTTGACAGCTCGGCATACCAGCATGACATCATCGAACCGCTGGCCCTCTCCCCGCTCCTTCAGTCCCCGATCGAGACTCTTTCCGGAGGCGAACTCCAGCGGGTTGCTATCGCAGCCTGCCTGTCGAGAAGTGCGGATCTCTATGTTCTGGACGAGCCGAGTGCCCACCTTGACGTTGAGCAGAGGGTCCGGATCACGCGGATGTTCAGGCAGCATGTGGATGGCAGGGATGCTGCCATCCTCGTCATCGACCATGACATCTACCTGATCGATATGATCAGCGAACGTATCCTCGTTTTCGACGGAGAACCGGGGATACGGGGAGAAGCCACGGGTCCTTTTGACATGAGGGAGGGGATGAACCGGTTCCTCTCCCGTCTCGGGGTTACCTTCCGGAGGGACCGGAGCGGAAGGCCGCGGATCAACAAGCCCGGATCGTATCTCGATCGCGACCAGAAATCGAACGGCGAATATTATTATTACACAGACAAAGATGCCGGCGAATAAGGGGATTTTAAGGGTTGGCAGAGTACTGGTATTGCCCCTGACCTGACCATATTCTCCGATTGAAACCATATCCTCCGTACCGCTCTCTGCCAAAAAAATCAGACGACACATCGCGGAAATGAAACGACTAATCTGCGCCCTGATTGCGTTCTATCATACCATGAGAGACGAAAAAAAGCGGCAGGAGGGAAGCCGAAGGCACAACTACCCCCCGGAATGTCGTTGAAGATAGGGACGGGAGGAAAAATTGGTGGATGGGAGGTTATTATCCATCAAAATAACACCAGTTCAGAGCCCCGCCATTTCCAGGAGAAAGAGGAAGACAATTATCCCGAAAAAACCTGCCGTGACCAGCATCCATTCCGGCATACCGGTAAGCTCGTAA
>JAJRBV010000111.1 GCA_028679275.1 Methanoregulaceae archaeon | reverse complement strand
GCTGTTCACCTTATCTCAGTGTGGTAATGATATTCGACGGAACATCCCTGTTTGCGTGTGAGTGTATGCCCATTTCCAGGATAGCCCGGGGATCGGAGCTGAACGAACAGGAGTTCCTGATGCGGGCATACCCGGATACTGCTGGTGGCCAGCTGGTGGCACCCCTGCAATCAATGCGGATATTAAGTATGCAGAAATGTGATGGAATAAGGAAGGAGAGAAGGTCACCAGTTGATAAAAAGGGATTTTGTCCTGGTATAGGCCTGATAAGCAGAAACGCCGTTCTCCCTTCCCATCCCGCTCTCTTTTACCCCGCCAAAGGGGATCTCCGGGGGAAGGGTGAGGTGACGATTCACCCAGACCACTCCTGCCGCTACCGATGAAAATACCTCACGTATTACAGAAAGGTCACGTGTCCAGACCGAGGCTCCAAGACCGTACCGGGTAGAATTAGCCTGTATAATTGCAGTTTCGAGATCAGGTACCGGAACAATGGGAAGAACAGGTCCGAACACCTCATGTTCTAGGAGGACACATTCCGGGACGGTATCGGTAACCAGTGTCGGGAAATAGAAGAACCCTTTCCCATATGAAGGCCCTGAAGGAACGCCTCCTCCGGTAAGGATGGTACCCTGCCCCTTTCGCTCCACGGTATTAACAAAAGAGATCACTCTGTCAAGCTGAGCCCGGCCCGATAAGGGCCCCATATCCACTGCAGGATCCATGCCGTTTCCCACCTTAAGTTCTTCCACCCGGTGCCTGAGCCGGGTGATGAACTCTTTTACAACGTCATGATGGACATACAGCCTTTTTACAGCAGTGCAGGTCTGCCCGGCATTGTAGAACCTGCCCCTCACTGCCCCGGCAACAGCTTTGCCGATATCGGCATCCTTCCATACGATCATCGGGTCGGATCCCCCGAGTTCAAGTGTTATCTCCTTCAGATGGGATCCGGCGAGTTCCCGCACCCGGCCCCCGGTTACCCTGTCACCGGTAAATGAGATTTTCCTGATTGCAGGATGCCTTACCATCCCTTCCCCTACAATCTCCCCCTTCCCGGTTACCACATTCAGGACCCCTTCAGGAAGGCCGGAACGTTCAAGAATGGACGCCAGGGACAGGCAGGTAAGGGGAGCATTGGATGAAGGCTTGAACACCATAGTGTTCCCGGCAAGCAGGGCGGGTGCCAGTTTCCAGCCCATGATGATGGCAGGCATATTCCACGGGATAATGGCTCCGCAGACCCCGAGAGGTTCCCTCCTTACCAGGGCATCACCTGATGATCCCAGGTTTATGTATTCCCCCTGCATGGCTCCGGAGATTCCGGCATAAAACTCGAGAATGTTGGCATACCCTCTGATTTCGTCAACTGAATCGCGGAGCAGCTTTCCCTGTTCCATCGTAAGGAGCCGGGCGAGTTCCTGGTGGTGTTCCCGCACCATTCCTGCCGCATGGAAAAGGATACTGCCGCGTTCCCTCGTGGTACGTTTCGCCCAGCCGTCAAAGGCGGAATGAGCGGCACTGACTGCGTCATCAACCTCGTAGAGAGTCCCTTCCGGCACCCGGTCGATCTCTTCTCCTGTGGCAGGGTTGATCACCGGAATCCACCGCTCATCCGCGGATGATACCTCCTTTCCTCCGATTCTCATCTGCATGCAGAGAGAGTGTGCGTTAAGCCATTTAACCGTACCGGGAGGAGTGAGGGTACATGAGCGGAGAGCAGGGCTCCGGAACAATTTTATCCGAAATGCCCCCAACCCAAGAGCTGAGGTGCGTCCTCCTGAAGATCGGCATACTGGGAGATACTCACGACCACATCCCGAATCTGAAAAAAGCGGTGACTCTTCTGAATCGTGAAGCCGAACAGCTCTTTCTCCATACCGGAGATTTTATTTCGCCGTTCGTTATCCCGGTGCTCTCGGATCTTGAAGGCAAGGTAAAAGGCGTGTACGGGAATAATGACGGGGACCATGACCTCCTCCAGGAACGGTGCAGGGAGACCCGGAACGTCAGCATCCCGGGTAATTTTTTTGAGATCCACTGCGAAGGCGTCCGGATCGCCCTCCTGCACGGCCATGAGAAAACCCTTCTGGCCGATCTCATTGAGAGCGGACTCTTTGACCTTGTCGTGCATGGCCACTCACACCGGGCATCGATAGGGAAAACCGGACATACCCTTGTGATCAACCCTGGTGAAGTGTGTGGTTACCTGACCGGAAGCCCGACCTGCGCAGTATATGACACTCTGAACGATGAAGGGAGGATACTCCCGCTCTGACAGGGGATGAATAGTACAGGTTCATAGGCAATCACGTTTCATTAATCCCTTCATGCAAAAAGCGGTCGGGATCATCGGCGGGTTACTTGTTTTTGCGGTAATTGCCCTGTTTCCTCTTGACCCGGTGGCTTTTCCGTTTCCGGCACAGCTTGCCGCCGCCGTGACCGGACTGATGGTGATCTGGTGGATTACTGAGGCAATCCCGATCTATGCCACGGCACTTGTCCCCCTGATCCTATTCCCTGTTCTTGGAATCCTGTCACCGAAAGAGGCAGCGGTTTCATACGCGGACCAGACCGTGTTTCTTTTCATGGGCGGATTTTTTATCGCTGCCGCCATGATGCGATGGAACCTTCACAAACGAATCGCACTCAACGTGATCA
>JAJRBV010000005.1 GCA_028679275.1 Methanoregulaceae archaeon | reverse complement strand
CTTGACGGGATCGCTATCAACACGGCAGGGATTGGCATAGCCGAGACCATTGTCAGGGACTCGGGGCTTGTTCCAGGTGATGTGATCATCGTCAGCGGGACCCTTGGTGACCACGGGCTTGCTATCATGGCAGAGAGGTCCGGACTCTCGTTCGGAGAGCAGATACGGTCTGATGTCGCTCCGCTCTGGGATCTTGTTTCCCGTGCACTGGCCTCCGGGTCTGTCCATGCAATGAAGGACCCGACGCGAGGGGGGTTTGCCAGCGCGATCAACGAGATGGCACGGAAAAGCCGGGTCTCGATCCGTATCAGCGAGGAGGCGGTCCCTGTCAGAAAGAGCGTGAGAAGCGCTGCCATGATGCTTGGCATCGATCCACTTCAGGTTGCAAACGAGGGGAAAGTCATTATGGGAGTCCAGAAAGAAGATGCGGAAGAGATACTTGGAGCGCTTCGAAAACACCATTACGGGCATGATGCTGCAATTATCGGCAGGGTAACCGGGGGAGCCCATGTTATTATGGAGACAGCCGTGGGAGGAGAACGTTTCATAGAACCTCCGGTGGGAGACCCGGTTCCACGGGTCTGCTGAACTCCTGGCATTTTCCCGGGGTATCGATGGTTCTCTGAACAGCCGGATTTTCCGGGGGGCCTTCATCTGTTTTTTTCCTTGTGCAGTCGTTCAGAAACGTGATTCGCTCCCTTGCCATCAGGACCGGGCAGTTCCTGTGGCCTGACGTCGCTACAGATTCACGGGATCCGGGCCGGTATTTCTGATCGGTTCATAAAGCAGCACCAGGTACCAGGTCAAATTTCTTCTCACCAGAAAAAAAGTGTATTGGTTGCCGGGACTGGAAAACATCAATAAATCAGGGCGTTTCACTCCTCTTTTCCGAAGTCCAGATAGGAATAGAGCAGATCAAGTGCCTCGAGCTCACGCGTGCCACCACACCTCCTGACAAGGGCAGTATGGTGACGGATCAGTTCATAAAGCCGCGGGTCGTGGGAGATCTGAAAACGGGTTGCATGAACGGTTGCTTCGATGATACTGTTAAAACCACGGTTTATTGGATGGAGTGTGGAACTGCAGACGACTTCCCGGAGAGAGGTGAGGTTCACCAGCAGGGCTTCTTCTGTCTCCCTCTCCACTTCGGCACGATAGGCAGCCCATGCCTCTGCCCCGGCAAGCCTCTGCACGGTGATGCCTGCAGCTTTCTCCTCAATAAAATCTCCAGGGGGCAGATCCTCGAACGCTGTTCTAACGTACACCCGTGGATCAAAAATGAAATTTGCCACCAGCCAGCCATCCTGCCTTACCCGTTCCGCGGTGTGGCTTCCCCGGAATACCACCATCCTGGCCTTCTCGTTCCGGCAGATCAGTCCCATGGGGGCTGCATTCTGGAAAGTGGTGGCAATAACCTCATTGATTCCGTCTTTTAACAGTCCCAGGCCCATCCTTCACCCAGAGCGATATAGAGAGATGCGATGATAATATCTGCGATTGACCCGGGATTGATCCCGGCATCAATGCATTCCTGGTCAAATTTTGAGATATCCCGGACCCCGTCCCTGACCTCCCTCGCTTTCTTCATGATCTCCCATGCTGTATCCTGGCCATGCTTCTTCATGATAAATGTGTCAGGTTCTGTCGAGAGCAGATCGATGAAGGACCCGACGACGGCACCGCATCCCCCTCCGTATGAATGAAGGAGATCCGCTCCGCGCCGTGTCAGGGTAAAACCGTTGATCCATTCCCTGGCAACCATGTCATTTCTTGCAGAATACAGCATCACATCATACAAGGTCATCTGCCGCCTCTCAAGTTCTGCAACAGCAGCCGGGTCGTTCACATCAAGTTCATCGTTTGCCAGAACTCTGACCCGTGTCTTTCCGAAGGCCTTGTAAAAGAGCACCGCATCGTTTACCGTCGTCTCCGCTACGACACGGCAGGCCCCCGGGATATCCCTCCCGACTATGAGGGGTATCAGGAGAATATATGCTCCAAAATGGGTATTTCCTCCCGAATGAACACTGGTGCTCTCAACAGCATCGAGAATAAGTTCGCCGAGACTCCCTTCACTATGTTCTGCCTTCTCAAAGGCCGGACGCGCGAGGATGGCTGAGGCAAGGAAATGCTCAAGGCGGGTTTCAGGGTAATCGTGACACCGGTCCACGTTCCCGGGTTTTGGGAAAGCGCATACCTCAAGCATCATCGCGATCTGGGCACGTTCAGCACGCGTTATCCTTCGCCCGTTCATAAAACAGCCAGTGCATCATTTTATCGGAAAGTTCTCGCTTCTTCCGCATATATTCTCCGCTGGAAAGCCCGACCTGCCGTATGGTAAGATCGCGGAACATGCAGGGGGATGAGTCCTTGCAGCACCAGGCAAGACTCCCAAAACAGGTCTGTTTCCCCTCTGAAAGAGGGGTATCCCTGGCATAATCCTGTTTTACTGCCATGTATTCCTCCCTTGAAATCCCCAGTTTATCAAGCGTAGGAATGAGAGGGCAGTTCTTGACCGGCATGCAGCAGAAGGTAAGGGAACGAAGGTCACCCCCCCGGCAGAGCTGTTTTGGAGAATTGTACCACCCATGCTCATCGGCATACCGTGATATGGCAGCATCAAGGCCCCCGAGTGTGCGCTCATCCGATTTCCGCGCGAGTGATACCATGTCCGCACCGTGAGAGAACATCTCCTTCACCCGTTCAAAGGTGTGCATCGAATTGTTGGCGATAATAATAAGGGGGCAGCTGTTCCGGATCTGCCGTATCTTCTGGTATCCGAAGTCCATGAGATCGATATGCATGATATCAGCCCCGGCTTTCCAGATGATTGAGGCAAGAGAGGCATCATTGGCATGCACCCCGGCCCGGATCTTTACAGACACCATTACTCCCTCAAGCTTCAGTGCCTGGACACAACGGACGAGTTCATCCGTATGATGGAGGAAATATTCACCACACCCGGCCCTTATCATCGGTTCCTGGCGGCAATGGGCATCAATCTCGTAGATCACCCTGTCTCCCAGAGAGCGGGCGATTTCCCGGTAGGATTCCGCGCTGCTTCCCCTGAGATTGATCCCGGTCACCACTTCACTCGCCTCAAGTAGCCGGGTCTGATCCTCAAGTTCTTTGAACGGGTCTTCACAGAGGAACTCTTTTCTTCCCTGTTCAGCCATCTCGTGGCTGGCTTTCAGGGTTTTTTCATCAATGGAATAACCCCCAATGAAGGCTGCACCAATATGCGCTTTCCGGGCGAGCACATAACGGGCATCGACCCATCCAGCCATCGAAGCTATGGCTAAAGGAGTCTTTACGACCCTTCGATTGAGAATTATACCAAACTTCTTGAAATACTCGTCATTTTCCATATTTAACACGGTTATTTGTAAAGAAAATTACCCAGAGTTCGTTACATTATTCATTGTACGGGATTATAAATCGTTGGAATACCTTAAAAAGTAAACCGGAGTCATTACTCGAACCGGTCCTGCCAATACCAGGAAATCACGGCTTCCCGGTGTCCCGATACCACCAGATAATTCCATGGAATGCGATGGGTTGACATCAGGCGGAAAAAATCGGTAATTGTTTTACGTTTGCAGTACAACGTATTATCATATGAGTAAGAAGGGCATCCTACTGGTTGGCCACGGAAGTAAACTCCCTTACAATAAGGAACTTGTCGAAGAGACTGCAGGACTTATTGCCCGCAGATACCCGGATTTTATTGTAAAATGCGGTTTTATGAACATGAATTCCCCATCCATCGAGGAATCCATGAATGAGTTCCGGAATGAACCCATTGATGTGCTGGTGGTGGTCCCCCTCTTCCTCGCCAAGGGAGTCCATATTCTCCACGATATCCCGGAAATACTTGGTCTTTCGCAGGGTGAGACCCGGGGGCACTTTGCACTGAACGGGAGCAGCATACCACTCCTCTATGCCGATCCCATAGGTAGCGACCCCCTCCTTGCGGACCTGATGGTGAAGAATGCAGAGAAGGTGCTCTCCAGCCTTTAACCTCCATGAGAGTTCTCGTCATCGACACCATCCATGGAGGCCTCGAGATTGCCAGGTACCTGAAAGGAAAAGGCCATTTTACGGATGCGGTCGATATCTACCGGGGAAAGTCGGGTATCGATGCCCCGACTGCAGCATCAAGGGATTATGATCTGGCTGTTGCTCCGGTTCACCTCGATCCTGGAAATCCGTTGTTGCAGGCGCTCACCATTCCTGTAATTTCGCATCATGACGCGGTCCGATGGATCCTTGGAGATGACAGGCCTTCACCATTCGTGGAGATCACCGGGGCCCGGGGTAAAACTACCACGGCGTGTGCCCTTGCCTCGACCATGAAAGGACCCGGGATTCTCCATACTTCGATGGGAACCTACCGCTTTCCGGGAAGGGAAAAGATCTGGAAGAAGAGTATCACCCCGGCATCGGTATTACCTGCAGCAGAAGAAGCACGGCAAATCAAAGGGTGGCTTATCGCCGAAGTATCCCTGGGTTGCACCGGCACAGGTGACTACGGGATAATTACCTCCTGTGAAGATTACCTGTTTGCCGGCGGAAAACGGCATGCTCTTCATGAAAAGGTGCGTTCCGCCCAGAGATTGCCCCGGCTTCTTGTTGCCCCGGGCATCGATGCCCCGGGAGCGGTCCGTGTGGAGTCGGTTGCGGCAACCGAGGGAGTCTCCTGTTCTTATGAATGTGGGGGGAAGGATGGTGCGTTTGATTCTCCTCTCCTGTTCCATGAGGGATACCGGATTCCCCTGATGCTCGCCGCTGCAGCCGGATGCGAACTTGGAGGTGATCCCGGACAACTCTCCTCATTTCCTGCTGTGCCGGGGAGAATGTCCGAATCCCGGGAAGGGGAAGTACGAATTGTCGATAATGCCAATTCAGGAACCAATGCATCGACAACACGCGAGGCAGCTGACTATGCCAGGAAGATCACAGGAATGAATGAAATTACCCTTGTAATCGGGCAGGAGACCGGGGCGGTTTGTGAGGGATTTCCTGAAGGGGATATTATTACTGCAGTCAAAGAGATTTGCCCCGCCAGGCTGATAGTAATCGGCAATTCCTGTTCAGGGATTGAAAAAAACCCTGTCTGTGCCGGTATCCCTGTTTCCCGGGCAGGATCCCTTGAGGAAGGAAAATCCCTTGCACGGACCATGACAAAACGAGGCAGCATTGTCCTTTCGGTAAAGTGCTGGAGGTGAATAGCAGTCATGAAGTACATGCAGCCGAGACCGAGTTCGATTGTTGCCGCCCTCTACACTGCCCGGGATCTTGAAGTGGATGTAGCAGTACTCCACGGCCCTTCGGGATGTTCATTCAAGCATGCACGGCTCCTTGAGGAAGACGGGATGAGGGTGCTGACCACTTCCCTCGCAGACCACGAATTCATTTTCGGAGGTCAGGAACCACTCGAGCGTGTGCTCCGGTATGCAGAAGAAAATTTTCATCCGAACAGAATGGCGGTGGTAGGTACGTGTGTCTCCATGATTATCGGAGAAGATCTCAGGTCGGCTGTCGCTCTTTCAGGCATCTCAACACCCACGATTGCCATCGAAATCCACGCAGGATTCCCTGAAAACATTGAAGGGGTGATTGCCACCCTCGAACCAGCGGCTGAGGCTGGTTGGATCACGGCAGATGAACTCGAGCGGCAGAAATACCTTCTTGGCATGGCAAACGAGGTGGAACGCCTCCGCGGAGCCGCCTGCAAACCGTATATTGAACCATCACGCGGAGATCTCAAGCACAAGGTCGCCCGGAGACTCGTTGATCTTGCAGGATCCGGGAAGAGGGGCATTGCGGTCATGAATGCCAAGAAGGAGACAGCATACATGTTTGCAGATGAACTCCTGGCCCTCCATGACGCATGCCCTGACGCCGATATCACGTTTTTAGCGAATCTTGAACCCCGGGGGCTCCCGAAAGTACGGGAAGATGCGAGGCGGATATTCAACGGGATGCAGGGGCGGGGGGTATCACCCGGACTTCTCGGGGCACTGGATGAATACGGCGCAAACGGGGATGCGGTCGGGAAACGTATTACAGAACTGGCCCCAGACTTTGCTCTCATCGCCGGGGTTCCGCATGCAATACCCCGCTCTTATACTGATGGGATCGAATGCTTCTCGATTACAAACGGCCCCCGGCAGGTTGAGCCCCTCCGTGATCTCGGGCACCGGCATGTTATTGTCGAGATCGATCTTCACCCCCGGACGCTCGGGGTAAGGGATATCGTTGAAAGCGAGTTTGGGGCTATTCTCCGGAGCATGCCATGCGGGCACTGATGATTTCGGGGGATCGTTCAGGAAGCGGAAAGACAAGTATCAGCCTTGCGATAGCAGCACTCCTTTCGCAGAAGATGACGGTCCAGACCTTCAAGGTGGGAATGGATTATATCGATCCCTCCTATCTCACCGGGGTTACCGGCCGTCCCTGCCGCAACCTGGATACTTTTGTGATGGCCCGCCGGGATCTTATGACGATATTTGCAAACGGGATGCAGGGTGCCGATCTGGGTCTCATCGAAGGTGTAAGAGGCCTCTATGAGGGGGCCGAGTCTCTTGGCGATACCGGGAGCAGCGCTGCGGTTGCAAAATTACTCGGAATTCCTGTCGTGCTGGTGGTAAGTGCGCGGAGCATCACGCGGAGTGCGGCAGCCATTGTAAAAGGGTTCCAGTCTTTTGATCCCGCAATAAATATCCGGGGTATTATCCTCAACAATGTTGCGGGTTCCCAGCACATACGAAAAGCCACCGAAGCAATCGAGCATCACTGCGGGATTCCGGTTATCGGCGCTGTTCCTCGCCAGCCTGAAATGGAGCTGGCAATGAGGCACCTGGGCCTTGTCCCGTACCTGGAGGGAAAAAACGCCCCTGCATTCCTGGAAAGGATCCAGGCCATTACCGGCATGATCGGGGAGCATATCGATCGTGATGCCCTGCTCGGCCTCTCTTCACCGGTCACCCTTCCTCCCGGATCGGATTCTCTTTTCCCGCCTCCGGAGGATCCCGAATCCACGATTGCCATTGCCCTCGATGAAGCGTTCAATTTCTATTATGCCGATCTTTTCGATATTCTCAGGGCAGAGGGTGCCGAAGTGATTACGTTCAGTCCCCTACATGATCCCCTTCCGGCAGCAGACGGGTACATCTTTGGAGGGGGGTATCCGGAACTGTTTTTACATGAACTTGAAGCCAATGAGAAGATGCGGGATGCAGTCCGGGAACGGTCGCGTGAAGGCGTTCCGGTTTATGCCGAATGCGGGGGGCTTATGTATCTTACCGAAGAGATCCGGACGCGATCCGGATGGCAGGGAAAGGAAACAGCGGAATCCTGCCAGATGTGCGGGGTATTTGAGGGGTCAACGGTCATGCCGGCCCGGAGAGTAGTAAGCTATGTAGAGGGAGAGAGTCTTGGCGGAAACCCTGTCGGTCCCGGCCGTTTCCGTGGGCATGAATTCCACTACTCGGATGTCATACTCCCCGACGATACCCATTTTTCTTACCTACTATCCAGGGGCAAAGGTATCCGTGGACAACATGATGGCGCTGTCAGGGACAATACGATCGGGAGTTATACGCACCTCCACCCGGTTAGCAGTTGGGGGATGTTCTCTGCATTTGTAACCTCCTGCAGGAATCACTCCCGGAGATAACCAGCAGGTAAAAAATACTAGTAATTCCTAACCTAGCAGGTATGATCATTTATATTGACGGGAAGTATGTGCCCAGGGATGAAGCTCATGTCTCCGTCTTTGACCATGGTTTTCTGTACGGAGACGGGGTCTTTGAAGGGATCCGGGCTTACCATGGAAAGGTCTTCAGACTCCAGGAGCACCTCGACCGTTTGTACGATTCGGCACGGACCATCGATCTGACCGTTCCTGTTTCAAAGGAGGAGATGGCGGAGATCATCCTTGAGACCCTCAGAAAAAACAAACTGAAGAACGGCTATATCCGCCCCCTAGTTACACGGGGAGTCGGTGATCTCGGGCTCGACCCGAGGAAGTGCCCGAAGGCATCGGTGATCGTAATCGCGGTTGAATGGGGGGCAATGTACGGAGACCTTTACGAGAAGGGTCTCAAGGCAATTACCGTCTCTGTCAGGAGAAATCCTGCCGATGCACTCCCGCCGAATGTCAAGAGCCTTAACTACCTGAATAATATCCTTGGCAAGATCGAGGCGAACTACAAGGGCGGGGACGAAGCAATCTTCTTCGATACCAACGGGTATATGTCGGAAGGTTCGGGGGACAATATTTTCATTGTCAAGAACGGGGTAATCTTCACT
>JAJRBV010000195.1 GCA_028679275.1 Methanoregulaceae archaeon | reverse complement strand
GGGAGCCCGGAGACCGTCCCTCTCATCAAAGCCACAGATAACGTTCATATTCTGAATCGCCTGTCCGGATGCTCCCTTCCCAAGGTTATCGATCGCAGACACCGCCACGACCCGTTCACCTTCACTTTCTGCCCTGATGTCACAGAAATTGCTTCCCCGGACTGCAGCAAGGACCGGGGTCTGGTACCTCACAAAATACTCTCCTTCGTAGTATCTCCGGTATAATGCTTCCACTTCATCCTGCCCCATCGGTTCATTCAGGAGTATATGTGCGGTCGTAAGGATCCCGCGGTTAACCGGAACAAGGTGGGGGGTGAAATAGCATTTCGTCTTTTGGTTAATCCGGCTGACTTCGTTCCGCATCTCGGCAAGGTGGCGGTGAGCAGTCCATTTGTAAGGATTGATGTTATCGGCCACATTGGGATAGTGGGTGGTCGCCGAAGGGTTGTCCCCGGCACCACTCACCCCTGTTTTTGAATCGTAGATGACTGTATGGGCATAGGGGACAAGAGGAGCGGCTGCCAGGGTTGCACCGGTCGGAAAACATCCGGGATTCGAGACAAAATCCGCTGTCCGGTACTCGTCCCGGTGGAGTTCCGGGATCCCGTACGGTGCTTCAAAATAGTCGGTATGGGCAACTCCGTATACCTTCTCGAATGTCTCCTTTGGGAGCCGGTAGTCTGCAGAAAGGTCAATAACTTTGATCCCGCGATCAAGGAGAGCCCGGGCATATGCCATCGCAGCAGTGTGCGGCACTGACAGAAAGGCGATGTCGACATCGATTGCATCGATTGAGGGGTTTTCAAAGCTGAGACGGGTATATCCTTTCAGGTGGGGATGCACCGAATCCAGAGGCTTTCCGGCAAGCTTCCTGGAGGTGGCGCAGGTTACTTCTGCCTTGGGATGGGAAAGAAGCAGCCGGATCAGGTCTCCTCCGGCATACCCGGAGGCCCCGATAATCGCAATCTTCATAAAAACCTATTCGGCCCGAGTATTTTAATGCTTTTTCCCCGGAAAACTACTACATTTCCTTATTCTTTCCGTTTTATCCTGTTTTCCCTGACGCGCCGGGCTTGCGCGCTTCCCCCTGAACATTTCCTGGAACAAGGCCCGGGTATGCTGACGAGAGGATGATCCCCCATCTATCCAATTCAGCAGGTTTTATTATTATAATGATTAATCATTATAATACACTCCGGAGGGATGGAGTCAAACATAAGAGATGCTGGTACCAATCTGAGGCTGACAGGTACGGAAGGTCTGCCTCCCTGCATGGTGAGAGGAAAAAACACTACAATCTTCGCAAGGAGGAATGCGTTCAGCGGATCATGGTTCCCGGTGCATCCGGGATTTCCATGCATTCATTCGGATGCAGGATTTGGATGAAGGACGATGGAAGGATCGTACACGGATAAGGAGTAACCTTACATGGCAGAATCATTTGAAGTGTCCATGGCCGGGGAAGAGAAATACTACGTCCCCGACCCGTCATACAAAGAGCACGCGTGGACAAAGGACTATGCCCGGGCCTATCAGGAGTTTTTGGCCGATAAAGAGGGTTTCTGGGAGAAACAGGCCCACCATCTCGAGTGGTTTAAGAAGTGGGACAAGGTTCTCGAATGGAACTACCCCTATGCCAGGTGGTTCGTAAACGCTAAGCTCAATATTACCTCCAACTGCCTGGACCGGCATGTTGCCAACCACCGCAGGAACAAAGTTGCACTCATCTGGAGGGGCGAAGAAGGCGAAGAGAGGATCTTCACCTACAAGAAGCTCTACCACGAGGTCTGCCGCTTTGCAAACGGGCTGAAGAAGCTCGGCGTCGCAAAGGGAGACAGGGTCTGTATTTATATGCCGCTGGTCCCCGAACAGGTGATCGCGATGCTTGCATGCGCACGGATCGGTGCGGTGCACAGTGTGGTCTTCGGAGGATTCGGGGTAAACGCCCTGAACATGCGCATCAATGACGCGGAGGCCAAGATCGTAATCACCGCAGATGTGGCGATACGCCGTGGAAAGACGATTCCTTTGAAGACCATCGTCGAAGAAGCAATCATCAATGCACCAAGCATCGAGAAAGTAGTGGTCCTCTCACGAGAAGTAGACCAGCCGGTCGAACTCCACAAAGAGATGGAGATAGACTTCTACGAACTGATGGAAGGAGTATCGGCTGAATGCAAGCCCGAGGTCATGGATGCTGAAGATCCCCTCTTCATCCTCTATACCTCGGGATCAACGGGAACACCAAAAGGGATCGTACACACATGCGGAGGTTACATGGTCGGGACCTATTACACGACCCTGAACGTGTTTGACCTCAAGGACACGGATGTGTACTGGTGCACCGCGGATACCGGATGGATTACTGGCCACAGCTATGTCGTGTACGGGCCTTTCTGTGTCGGAGCTACCGTAGTGCTGGCCGAAGCCGTTCCTGACTATCCGGATGCCGGTTCCTTCTGGAAGATCATCCAGGACCTCGGGATCACAATCTTCTACACAGCCCCGACAGCAATCCGCATGTTCATGCGTGTAGGGGAAGAATGGCCAAACAGGTATGACCTTTCGTCACTCCGGATTCTCGGATCGGTCGGTGAGCCCCTCAACCCCGAAGCCTTTGAGTGGTATTACCGGATCATCGGGAAGAATCGGTGTCCTGTCGTGGACACCTGGTGGCAGACCGAGACCGGGATGCAGATGATCACCACGATGGTGGGGGAACCCATGAGACCGGGCTTTGCCGGAAAGGCCATCCCGGGAGTGGTTGCCGATGTCGTCACCAAACAGGGGGCACCGGTTGAGCCGGGAAATGGAGGTTTCCTCGTAATCAGGGATCCATGGCCGGCAATGCTGCGCACGGTATACAAGAACGATGAACGGTACAGGACGTACTGGCATACCATTCCGGACTGCTATACGGCCGGCGACCTTGCTGTCAAGGGCAAGGACGGGAACATCATGATCATCGGCAGGGCTGATGACATCATCATAGTCGCCGGGCACAACATCGGTACTGCCGAAGTCGAAAGTGCACTGGTCTCACACCAGGCTGTTGCAGAGGCTGCCGTGATCGGGAAACCGGATCCCCTGAAAGGTAACCTGATCAAAGCCTTTGTAATCCTCCGGGTAGGATTCCAGCCGAGCGAGAAACTCAAGTCTGACCTGATCTACCATGTAAGGATGACACTCGGCCCGATCGCGATGCCCTCTGAAATCGATTTCATGGACAAGCTGCCAAAGACCAGATCCGGGAAGATCATGAGAAGGGTGCTCAAGGCGAAAGAGATGGGAATCGATCCCGGGGATGTCTCCACCCTGGAGGAGTAACCCCTTCATTTTTTCAGGAGATGAGCGGTGAATGACTACTGAAGAGTCTTTGTTTGGCATGCCTGCTGAAAAGGGCCGCTGGGGCCTGGTTCTCCTCGGCCTGATCATCAACCTGTGTCTTGGCACAATTTACTCCTGGAGTGTCTTTGTCGGGCCTCTGACCAGCTATTTCACAAACACTCTCGGCCAGACGGTGACCGCGGGAGAGATCCTGATGCCGTTCTCGGTATTCCTGGCATTTTTTGCCATTGCCATGCCCCTTACCGGCAAGTATATCGAGACGATAGGGCCCCGCAGGATAACCATAATCGGAGGAATACTGACCGGTCTCGGCTGGCTGCTTGCATCGACCGTTACTTCGGTCTGGATGCTTTATATCGTGTACGGGGTAATCGGCGGTATAGGGGTTGGAATTGCGTATGGGGTACCCGTGGCGGTTGCCGCCCGCTGGTTCCCTGACAGGCGGGGGACTGCTGTCGGACTCACCCTCCTCGGATTCGGGTTCTCAGCTTTTATCACTGCAAACATCGCCGGATACCTCATCGGGACGACAGGGGTGATGAATACCTTCAGGATCTTTGGGATCGCATTCATCGTCCTGATCATCCTCCTGTCACTGCCCCTCCGTTTTCCTCCTGCAGGCTGGAGACCGGCAGGCTGGACTCCCCCTGTTCCGAAACCCGGTGAAGAAATCTGCGAGTGCAACCGCTCCGCTATGATCCGGACTCCGGCCTTCTATGGTCTCTGGTTCTGCTACTTTATCGGGTGCCTTGCAGGCCTGATGGCCATCTCCATATCAAAACCCGTCGGGACCGAGATCGGAATTGCTACGGGTCTGGCCACGGTGCTTGTCGGTTTCTTTGCCATCTTTAATGGCGGAGGCCGGCCGGTCTTCGGGGCACTCACGGATCGATTCACACCGAGGAATACTGCCATTGTCTCATTCGTGCTGATAGCCCTTGCTTCAACGCTGCTCTGGCAGGTACCATCAGTGCCGGTCTATGTCCTCTCCTTTGCCATCCTGTGGGGATGCCTGGGCGGCTGGCTCGCCATTGCCCCCACCGCAACGGGAAGCTATTTCGGCACCTGCGATTATCCCCGGTGCTATGGCGTAGTTTTCCTCGCATACGGGGCCGGGGCCATCGCGGGTCCGCAACTGGCAGGGTTCATCAAGACCACGACAGGATCCTATCTATCTGTATTCCCCTACGTGCTGATCCTCTCCCTGCTAGGAATCCTGGTAGCGATAATCCTCCTGAAGCCCCCTAAAACCAGGAAATAACCCTTCCAATTTATTTATTGGTCAGTTGTCATTCCGAACCGTCATGGGCCCGGATGGGAGTTGCCGTCCCCTATGTTCATGGCTGGATAGTACTGCCCGGATCTGACAGGGATTTCAATATACCTGACGGGTCTCGTATTTTTTGCGGATTCCGATGATTGTCTGACCGGGGGTATCTGTTCCAGCTCTCAGGTATCCTGATTATATTATCCGCCCCCCCAGTATTCTTATCACGCATGAGGGGAGCTATAATGGTCCGGAAAGAAGGGGTTGGAAAATCCAGGCTTGAATCGCTGAGTGACGGTATTTTTGCGTTCGCCATGACTTTGCTGGTGATCACGCTTAACGTCCCCGTAATCCCGAAACAGGATGCTCCTGAACTCCTTCCGGTGCTGATATCGGCAATGTCCTCCGAGTTCCTCATATTCACCATTGCATTCTTTATCCTTGCCGGGTACTGGCTTTCGCACCACCGGATTCTCCGGTCAGTTGATTATATCGATGACCGCCTTATCTGGATCAATATCTTCCTCCTTTTTTCTGTTGTGATGATCCCCTTCACCACGTCAATTTCGGGTGATTATGATAATGTGCTCGAAGCGGTCCTCCTTTTCCACATCAACCTTCTTAGTGCGAGTTTCCTCCTTACCCTCGTTTGGCTGTATATCAGGAATCACCGTGAAGAGCTGACATCAAGAGAAGAGCATGAGAAGGGAGTGGTGGGGAGAGAGAGTGGAGGCAGGGTTCGTGCGCTGGCAATCCCTGCAGTAATTCTCCTCGCAATCGGGATTTCGTTCATCAATCCCTCAATGAGCATGTGGTGCTACGCCCTGATCCCGGTAATTGTGGCGATTGCAGGAAAGTCGGTCCGCGAAGGGAGTCCTGCCGTATGAATAAGATAGGAAGCTCAAAAGGAAAGGAATCATTCCGCGAATGCGGCCTTCCCCCGATACTCGGTAAAGACCCCGCGGTTCTCATCCTGGGAAGTTTTCCCTCGAAATTGTCTCTCAAATGGCAACAATACTACGCAAATCCTCAGAACCAGTTCTGGCGGATCATGTCAGACCTCCTCACCAGAGGCTGTCTGCACGATATACCCTCTTTAACCGGAGTTCTGGTTGATCATCAAATCGCAGTATGGGACGTAATCGCCTCAAGGAGTTATCAGCAGGGAAGTATGGACCGCGACATCACGGATCCGATTTGCAACGATATCCCGGGCTTTATCCACGATCACAAAACGATCAGATACATCGGGACAAACGGGGGAAAAGCATGGGAGTTATTCCGGAGGTCGACATGGAGCATCCCGTTAATATCAACGATGGTCAGAGAGAGGCTCCCCTCAACGAGCCCTGCTTTTGCATCCTGCTCCTATGAACAGAAATTATTGCGATGGCAGGTTCTCCTTGAATACCTTGAATAACGAATCAGGTTTGGACAAAACGATTTCCCGGTTCTTCTCACGGCCCCTTCAGACAGCAGTGAACAGGGAATGCCAGGCTGTATGTTATTGGGGACAAGTTCTCTCCCCATCTGGTACGAATGAATGAGTTCCTTTGGGGCGATACAAGCCACATGGTACCCATGATAGTTATCTATATATCACACAATGTTATAATTTTATAACTAAGGTGAGAAATAAATAACAACTTTGTGAGGATCACATGCAAAAACAACCGAGATCATTTTTCAAATCCCGCATCTGGATAACCGTTCTCTTCTTTTTCGGTATCATACTCCTTTTTATCGGGCTTGGAGAGATGCTCTACCTGCCAGCCGGTGAACAAGGCAACACGGCCATCCCTTTTGTGACATTTGGCTTCATTCTGGTGATTCTTGCCGGTGCACGGCTCTATCGCGATGACAATGGTCACCTGCAGGATGAGCGGACGAGAAAGATTGGGGCGTATGGCCTCTCATGGTCATGGTTCCTGACATTTGTTCTGCTTTTCGGATTCTTCTGGCTTGATTACCTGGGTATGTACAAACCGGAAACAGGGGAGCTCTCGGTAATTCTCATCCTCATTATGGGGGTATCGGCAAAGGTCTTCCAGTGGTACCTGTTCAGGAAAGG
>JAJRBV010000166.1 GCA_028679275.1 Methanoregulaceae archaeon | reverse complement strand
CAGGGCAACCTTGTCGATATAGGTGAGTGCTTTTACCACACGGCTGTCATGCTTCTCGCCCCTAATGATGGTGGTTCCCAAATGAGAGGGATTGAATGTGTTCTTGACCCTGACGATGATGTTCTTCTTCATGGCAGGTTCTATGGACCGGGGATGCATCACCTTCGCCCCGAAGAAGGAGAGTTCCATCACCTCAAGATAGGAGATGGAAGGAATTACCCGGGCATCAGAAATCAGGCGGGGATCTGAGGTCATGATTCCGTCAACGTCTGTCCAGATCCAGATCTCATCCGCATCAATACCTGCCCCGACAATTGCGGCGGAGTAGTCCGATCCGCTCCTTCCGAGAGTGGTGATGATTCCCTTTTCAGTGCACCCCATGAATCCCATGATTACGGGTACGGTCCCCGAAAGGAGGGGCGGAACTCTGCTGCGGATCCTCCCTTCGCTTTCAGGGAGGGCCATGGCTTCTCCGTGCTGGGTAGTGGTCAGAATCCCTGCCTCGCACCCATCCATTACAATAGAGGGGATACCCCGTTGTCGCAACGCAGCCGATACCACGATTGAGTTGAGCCGCTCCCCGTATGAGATGAGATAATCAAGGGAGCGGGGAGTTAGTTCCCGCAGGTTGTGCACGGCCTGCAGCATATTCTCGAGCTCACAGAGCTTCTCCTCGATCTGCCCTCCGGCTTCACCATTAAGATCCGCTCCAAGTTCTGACAGAACAGATTTATGACGGACACGGAGTGAACTGATAAAGGGATCGATTGCAGGGTTCTTGCGATTCCCGGCAACCTCGTTCGCAATGGCGATGAGCTGGTCGGTGACACCACGCTGGGCGGATACCACGATGGCAATTTCATCCCCTTTCGTGCAGTGCTCCTCAATGATATCCACCACTCTTCTGACTGTCGCGGCATCAGCTACTGAAGTGCCGCCGAATTTCATTAAAAATCTCATCCGGGCTCACACGGTCCTTTGCATCTATTTATGATACTATATGACTCACGTAATAATAAGATGCGTTCTGATGCGGTGGATACGGCGCATGTGCTCGTAATCGGAAGCGGAGGTGCAGGTGTCCGGGCGGCGATAGAAGCATCAGGGTACGGTGAGACCCTGCTTGTTTCAAAAACACTCACAGGGAAAGGGGGCTGTACTACCATGGCCGAAGGCGGGTATAATGCAGTGCTCAGGGAAGCAGATTCCTGTGAAATACACTTCGAGGATACCCTGAAAGGGGGTGCTTTCCTCAATGATCGTGACCTTGTGCGGATCCTCGTTGAGGAGGCCCCGCAACGGATACAGGATCTCCTGAAATGGGGATCCGTCTTTGATGTGACCGATTGCTGCGAGGTTGCACAGAGGCCTTTTGGCGGGCAGCGGTTTCCAAGGACCTGCTATGCAGGCGATCGTACCGGTCACGAGATGATGGCAACCCTCGTCGACCGGCTTCACAATACCGATGTCAGGGTTGAAAACGAGGTCACCATCATTTCACTGGTCCTCGATGAATCCAGGGTGAGCGGAGCAATCGGTCTGGACCAGAAGGGAGGAATGCGGGTTATCCTTGCCGATGCTACAGTGCTTGCCACCGGAGGAGGTACCAGGATTTATGATATTTCCACCAATTCCTCAAGCGGAACCGGTGACGGGTATGCTCTCGGATACCGAGCTGGTGCGGAGCTGATCGACATGGAGCAGATCCAGTTCCATCCGACAGGGGCAGTCTACCCTTATGATGCACGGGGGAGACTCGTCACCGAAGCGGTTCGCGGGGAAGGGGGGATCCTGAAGAATGTTGAGGGCGAGCGCTTCATGAAACGATATGATCCTGAACGAATGGAGCTTTCAACGAGGGATGTCGTTTCACGGGCGATTGCAACCGAGATTCTGGAGGGAAAAGGCACCAGGAACGGGGGAGTGTACCTCGATGTCACTCACCTGCCCCGATCCCAGATCGAGAGCAGGCTCCCTGTCATGCTTGAGCAGTTCCTCAAGTTCGGGGTCGACATCCGTGATGTCCCGATGGAGGTTGCCCCGACCGCCCACCATATCATGGGGGGACTCCGGATAACGATGCATACCGAGACGACGCTCCCGTGCCTCTATGCCTGTGGCGAAGTGGCCGGTGGGGTTCATGGTGCAAACCGGCTTGGGGGAAATGCCCTTGCAGAAACACAGGTGTACGGAAAACGTGCCGGGGAGGCTGCGGGGAAGGTAAAGGAGCGGAAGAAAAAGGTTGACCAGAAACGGATTGAGACCGAGGAGGAACGCCTTGGAACCTTCTTTTCCGGCGATGTCCCTCCCTCCACCATCGTCCGTTCTCTTCAGACAGCAATGTGGGAAGGTGCCGGTATCTTCAGGACGGGTCCTGAACTTGAAAAAACCCTCGGGATAATCAGGCACCTTCATACCCTCCATCCACGGGCAGCATCGGAGGCCAATCTTGCCGAGTGCTGCATCCTGCAGAATATGCTCGTCACCGCTTCTCTCGTGGTCAGGGCTGCTCTCCTCAGGAAGGAATCGAGGGGGGCCCATGTCCGGCGGGATATTACCCAGAACTGGGATGCAGAGCATTCCCCTTATGGCCACACGTTCCTGTCGCTGGCACGGGAAGGGATCGAATCAGGGGGACGAGCATGAAAGACCTCTCTGTCAAGGTCTTCCGGTTTGATCCCGGGTGCGATGACACCCCCCATCTCCAGAATTACCTTGTTCGGTTGAATGAAGGGGCCCGGGTCCTCCATGTGCTGCATGCCATTCACGATGAACATGATCCTTCCCTATCGTACCGGTACTGCTGCGGTTCAGGTCAGTGCGGTAGTTGTGCGATCCGGGTGAATGGTCAGTCGGTTCTTGCCTGTATGGAGGAAGCCCGCGATGAGATTACCATCGAGCCGCTTGAACTGCCCGTAAAAAAAGACCTGATCGTGGATATGGAACCCTATCTCGACCGTATCGCTTCCCTGGTCCCGGGAACAGAGTTCAGGATGCCTACCCCTGAAGAGGTTGAAGCAATCAAGCCACTCCGCAGTTGTATCGAGTGCCTTGCCTGCGTCTCAGCCTGTCCGGCACTGAAGGTAGTGGATTTTGAAGGGCCTACAGCGATGCGGGAAGCGATGCGCCTCTCCCTTGACCCCCGGGACTCCTGCGACCGGATATCCGAATCGGTGAGTGAGGGCCTTTTCACCTGCACTTCCTGCCAGGCATGCTGGAAAGTCTGCCCAAAAGAGATCCAGATTCCCGGTAAGGCAATCGAGAAGTTGCGTGAGCTGGCCAATAAGAAAGGGCTCACCCTTCCCCGTCACCAGGCGGTAGCGAAACTGATTAAGGATACCGGAAGGAGTGTTGACCGGATCGGTACAAGCTTCCTTGAGCAGGTCCCCGAAGTGCTTGAGCCCTACGGTGCAGTGAAGGGAACGGTAGGCTTCTTCGTGGGATGCATGTACAATTTAAGGCTTCCAAAGACCGCACTTGATGCGATGGAAGTTCTCAGGCGAAACGGAATTCGGGTCATTATCCCTAAGGAACAGATCTGCTGCGGATCTCCCCTGATCAGAACCGGGCAGCTCGACTTTCTTGAAACGCTGAAAAGCCGGAATATCAACGCTTTCGTATTCCGGAATATCGATACGGTCATGACGATGTGCGCAGGGTGCGGATCCACCTTCAAGAATGATTACAATTGTCCTTTCAGGGTAATGGATATCAACGAAGTGCTGCTGAAATATGAGATCGAACCTCCCGCACGCCTCCCGGTTAAGGCGACCTACCATGACCCCTGTCATCTCTTAAGGGGGCAGGGTATCCGGACCCAGCCGCGTGAACTCATCAGCAAGGTTGTCGATCTCGTTGAGATGCCGGCTATATGCTGTGGATCGGGCGGCGGCGTCCGGTCCGGAGTGCCCGAAGAGGCCGCAGCCCTGGCCGAGAACCGGCGGAAAGAGATCGAAAAGACCGGGGCAGAAATCGTGATCAGCTCCTGCCCGTTCTGTGAATTCCATATCCAGGAGCATACCGACCGGCCGGTAAAGAACATCACCACCGTTCTTCTTGAAGGGTACCATGAGAAAGACCGGAAAAAAACCCAGGTACCGTCCTGCTGACAATACCATTCTTTTTTTTATTATCCTGCCATGAGTGTCAGTGCAACACAGACAAACACCGGGATGGTGAGATTGTCATCAACAGGAGAGAAGAGTTCCACCACGCCCGCGATGACCGCTGAAACCACTGCCTGAACAGGGGACACGAGTGGCAGGAGGGCAAAGAACGTGAGGAGGACCCCAGCAACAGTTCCTTCAGCAGTCTTTCCAAATACAATCGGATGTTTTCCGTAATAGTAACCGACCAGTGTTGCTGCGCCGTCAAGGACTGAGAGTGCGACAATTGCTGGAACGACCACCTCCTTTTCAAAGATTACGAGGCAGAAGAGCGAACTCAGTGCAAAATAGAGGGCTCCTTTTCCCGGACGGACATTCTCCCGCTCAAGGTTGTCGATGAGATCTGATATTAGCGGAATCCGGTATCCCCTGACAAGGGCGTCCCGGAATACGATCCCGGCAAACGTCCCGATCATAAGGAGGGGGAGGGCTATACTCGTGGGGGTGAACTGGATGAGAGCGGCGATACCAAGACCGAAAATGATATGGACCAGCTTCCGGAAAAATTCGCGCATCTCAGAGGTGATAGGCGACGGTTGCCCTTAAGGTATCCGGTCGGTTTCGGGGCAGGATTGATTATAAAGCCTGCTGATACATTTATCCAGACGGATGAGGATGAATCCCGGCGGAGATCCTGAAAGAGCTTTCCTGAGAGGGTTGGTATGCTGTGATGGTACGGCTCCGCATATCGAGATGGTTCATTCTTCAGGGATCGGAATCCGGAGGTATACTGGTGAATTCTGGACTTCAGGCCAGAGAAAGGCAGCTTCTCTTCATGAAATCTCGTACAGAGCGTGTTTCAAGCCCCAGCTCCCCCGTTATTTCATCAGGGGCCTGACAAATGAGGGAGACAGGGTTTATGATCCGTTTTCAGGCCGGGGTACTACGGTGGTGGAAGCCGGCCTTCTCGGCAGAATGATAACCTCAAATGATGCCAATCCCCTCAGCCGGATCCTCACCAGGCCCCGGTTCTTCATACCCACGGAACAGGATGTTTCAGCCCGCCTGGCTGGAATACCCTTTGAAAAAGGGGAGGTGGCGGGGATCGATCTTTCGATGTTTTACGAGGCAAAAACCGAGAGCGAGATAGTGTCACTCCGGAACTATCTCATCACAAGGGAGGAGGAGGGTGAAACGGACGCTGCAGACTCCTGGATCCGGATGGTCGCAACGAGCAGGCTTACCGGTCATTCCCCGGGTTTCTTTTCAGTGTATACACTCCCCCCGAACCAGGCTGTTTCCCCGGAACGTCAGGTACAGATAAATACCCGGCGAAACCAGGTGCCTCAGTACCGTAATATCCGGGATCTGATTTTAAGAAAGACCCGGTCACTGGTCAGGGGTCTCTCTTCCACTGAATATGAAAACCTGAAAATTGCAGGTGCCAGGGGCGTCTATATTACAGGAGATTCCCGGAAAACTCCGATCATACCGGATGAATCGATCAGTCTTACCGTCACCTCACCCCCCTTCCTGGATACCGTCCAGTATGTAAAGGATAACTGGCTCCGATGCTGGTTTAACGGACTCGATAGTTCAGCGATAGAACGCGATCTCACCGTAACCCGGTCTCTAGGGAGCTGGTGCAGTGCCATGGGGGCAACGTTTCGTGAGCTCTTCAGGGTCACGATTCCCGGAGGGCATGTCGCGTTTGAAGTGGGGGAAGTCCGAAGGGGATGTATCCGGCTTGACGAGCAGGTACTTCCCCTCGGGATCGAAGCCGGATTTACCCCCCTCGGAATACTCGTGAACCGGCAGCAGTTTACAAAGACGTCCCATATCTGGGGGATCGGCAATAATGATTCAGGCACCAACACCAACCGGATCGTAATTTTCAGAAAGAGGGATTAGTGGGGATCACTTCACCAGATAATCATATGCTGAAAGAGCTGCCTTCGCCCCTTCCCCTGCAGCAGTGATGATCTGTTTTGTCCTGATGTTTGTAACATCGCCTGCAGCAAGGATGCCCGGAATGCTGGTATGACAGTCAATATCGATAATGATCTCTTTTTCCTGGTTCATGTCCACGAATCCTTCCAAAAACGCGGTATTGGGGATCCATCCAATCTCGGCAAACACGCCATCCACGGTCAGATCGGTCTCCTTCCCTGAAGTCCGGTCCTTCAGGGTGATTCCGGTGAGCATGCTGTTGCCCTGAAGTTTTGAAACAACGCTGTTGGTATGGGTGACAATATTGGTCTTCTTCTCGTACGCCCTGACATAGGTTTCATCAGCTTTGAGGGTGCTCCTCACAACAAGGTGCACTTCACGTGCAATCCCGCTCATCTCGATGGCAGTCTGGAGCGCAGAGTTCCCTCCTCCGACAATGGCAACCACCTTGTCCCTGAAGAGCGGTCCGTCGCAGGTTGAACAGACCGAGAGCCCCCTGCCAAGATACCGCTCTTCCCCTTCAACACCAAGTTTCCGGGGTTGTTTGCCCTGTGCGAGGATTATCGCACGGGCCCGGTAGGCGGTTCCGGTTGCCGTGTTCACGATGAAATCATTTCCGCTCCGGTCAAGGATCAGCACCTTATCCAGTTCAAGTTGCAGGTCAAGTGACCTTACCTGCTCTTCAAACTTCCTCATAAGGTCGTCCCCGGTGATCATCCGGTATCCCATATAATTCTCGATTGCCCAGGACTCGCTTGCCTGGCCCCCGATATTTTCACTGATAAGCAGCGTCTTTAATAATTTCCGTGCACAGTATACTCCGGCGGTAAGACCGGCCGGCCCGGCACCGATAATCAGTACGTCGAAGACCTCCCCAGCCTTCTCTTCTCCGAACAATTCGTTCAGGCGCTGTGCATCAAATCCCACGATGACTTCTTCATCGACCGTGATGACCGGAACCCCGTACTGGCCCGAGATCTCGATCATCTTTTTTGCCTGCTCCTTGTCAGTTCCAACATCGATGGTAAGATAGTCCACCCCGTGCCTTTCCAGATATGCCTTTACCATCCTGCAATAGGGGCAGTTCTGGGTCGAGAACACAGTAACCTTCGGCATGCAATCGAGATTGCTCCTCACCGGTAATTAAAGTGTGGGAACAGAGATGAGACAGAAAATGCGTACAATGGGGGAGATATCATCTGAAGTGTTTTCACGGAACCTTCCCCGAACCGGTCCCATGGTCCATGATAGTCCGCGGAGAATGCCTGTGAGGAAAAGAACCAAAAAATAACCAGAGGGTAGGGTATCACTCGATGGTTTTGAAGACCTTCCGGACTGCACTGCAGATTGGGCATTTTTCAGGAGCCTGTCCGAGAAAGATATTTCCGCAGACAGGGCAGAGGATGACGGCCCGGTTTGACAGGTCCTGGCCGTGGTTGAGTGCATTCATAGCCTCCTTGTACAGGCTGGCATGGACTTCCTCAGCCTTCATGGCATAGGTAAAAACAAGAACCGCATCACTCTTCTTCTCGGCCTCGGCCTCCTTGAGGAATGCCGGATACATCTCGGTATATTCGTGGGTTTCTCCTGAAATGGATCCTGCCAGGTTCTCCTTGGTGGTCTTGATCTGGCCCATCGCCTTGAGCAGTTTTTTCGCGTGGACCGCTTCAGCTTCAGATGCGGCCTTGAAAAGGCGTGCGATGTTCTTAAATCCCTCAGAATCTGCCTGATCCGCAAAGGCGGCATACTTGCGGTTTGCCTGTGATTCGCCTGCATACGCTTCCATTGCGTTTTCCATGGTAGCCATGGTCTACAATGTGGCGAGGGGATCACATCAAGGTATCCTTTCGGGGCACCGGGCACTGGTCGTTCCTAAAAAAAAGATCACAACCCTTTTTGAATACTGCAGATATACTGGTGATATTACGATCCTCCGGCAGTGAACGCGATGAAAAAAATGCGGGATATTAACGAGCACGACCGCCCAAGGGAAAAAATTCAGAGAAAAGGGGTATCCTGCCTGAGCAACCAGGAACTCATTGCCGCGATTCTGGGGAGCGGGGGGCCTGGACGGAATGTCAGGGATCTTGCAAAGGATATTTCTGACCTTATCGATCAGAACCCGGAAGCGGTGGGGTACCAGGATTTTACTGAAATCAGGGGGATGGGACCTGCAAAAATTTCCCAGATCATCGCCTGCCTTGAACTTGCCCGGAGAAAATATTCCCGCGACGGCACAAAACCAAAGATC
>JAJRBV010000044.1 GCA_028679275.1 Methanoregulaceae archaeon | reverse complement strand
AGGGCCTTCTCAACCTCTCAAAGATAGGAAAGCAGGCCCTTCAGAAGGAGCAGATCGACATGGAAGCCCTCGTAAAAGAGGTCTTTGACACGATGAAAGAGGAGCGGAAAGGCCGGGATATTACCCTTGAGATCGGAAAACTTTCTCCCTGTATGGCAGATACGCTCATGATCAGGCAGGTATACAGTAATCTCCTCTCCAACGCTTTGAAATTCACCCGCTCCCGAAAAAAAACGGTTATCGAGGTGGGATCGTTCCAGAAGGATGACGATATCGTTTATTTCGTACGGGATAACGGAATCGGCTTTGATATGAAATTTTATAACAAGCTCTTCGGCGTCTTCCAGCGGCTCCATACGACCCCCGAGATCGAGGGGACAGGTGTGGGCCTCGCGATCGTGCACCGGATCATCCAGCGGCACGGCGGTATGATCTGGGCAGAATCAGAGCACAACAAGGGGGCGACTTTCTACTTCACCCTGGGCAAGAAAGGCTGATCGATCGCTGCATGAACGTATTCGGGTTTCTTGCTCGCAAAAAAGTTCTGTATTTGATCTCTGGAAGGCATACACACGAGTGGTCAGAGAAGGGAGTATATAAAGTAAAACATAGGGATTCGAACCTTACGTTAAAGTGCTGCGGGTGGGATCCGAACCCACGATCTCCAGATGTCTCAGATGACGGCGCCTCGAATTGCACATTACCCTATGAGTCTGGCGCCCTAACCAGCTAGGCCACCGCAGCGCACAAAAGTGCATAATAAAGACGATACAAATCCTATTAAAGGTTCTCCTGTGCGTTCTGCCTATGATACCACGAATTCATTGGGGTATAATTCATGAGCAGAAGGCAGGTGGAGATAGGAAAGCACAGGATAAGATCCGGGAGCTTCCCGGAAAAAAGGAGACGGATTTCCCGGACAATCAATCACTCTTTTTCCGGCTCTGGAGATATACGTTGACTGCACCGGTAATTGCCGCAATCTCCTGGCCCTGTCGGAGTGAGGCTGCAAGCGTCTGCATCCTCTTTTCCTCCTCGCGGACATACCGTGGAAGTGTCTTTAGGATATGCTCTTCCTGGAGGAAGTGTGTGTGGGTATCGCCGTTGATGAAATGCTGGTTGTGCATCACTGCATGATGGAGAGGCAGGGTTGTCTTTACCCCGATGATGACATATTCATAGATAGCCCGCCGCATCCTGGCAATCGCCTCGGCCCGGTTCATACCCCATGCACAGAGCTTTGCAATCATCGAATCGTAATTCGTAGGGATAGTGTATCCCATGTGTATCCCGGAGTCAACCCGCATTCCCGGACCTCCGGGAGAACGGTAACGGAGGATCTTCCCCGGGTCAGCGGCAAAATTATTGAGCGGATCTTCTGCATTGATACGGCACTCGATGGCATGTCCCCTGATGCTTATGTCCTTCTGTTCGTACGGCAGGGTGTCTCCGGCAGCAATCGAAAGCTGGGCTTTGACGATATCGATACCGGTAATGAGCTCAGTCACCGTATGCTCGACCTGGAGCCGGGTGTTCATCTCCATGAAGTAGTAATTGCCGTCGGCATAGAGGAACTCCACCGTTCCGGCATTCCAGTAGTCGGATGCTTTCGCGACTGCGATTGCCGAAGCAGACATCCGGTCACGTAGCTCGCTGGTCATGATCGGGCAGGGGGCTTCCTCCACGAGTTTCTGATGCCGGCGCTGGATGGAGCATTCCCTGTCATAGAGGTGGATCACATTCCCGTGCTCATCGGCGAGTACCTGGAACTCTATATGTCTGGGTTTCACCAGGTACTTCTCGATAAAAACCGTGGCATCCCCGAAAGCGGATTCTGCCATACGCATCCCTGCGCTGATGGCATCCTCGAGACCGGCTTCATCATTCACAATCTGCATCCCGATCCCGCCGCCCCCGGCGCTAGCCTTCACGATTACAGGATAGCCGATGTCTTCAGCGACTTTCTTTGCCTCACCCGCTCCCTTCACCCCTCCGGGGGTGCCGGGCACAACCGGCACGCCGGCATCCCGCATCATCTGCTTGCTCTCTATCTTGGATCCCATCGCCCGGATCGTCTTCCATGATGGTCCGATGAATGTGATCCCTTCCTCAGTGCAGCGTTTTGCGAAATGGTAATTCTCGGCCAGGAATCCGTATCCGGGATGGATTGCTTCGCTCCCCGATTTTTTTGCGATGTCGACGATCCTTTCAATATTCAGGTAGCTCTTGGAAGGGGGTGCCTCGCCGACAAGAAATGCCTCATCCGCGTACTTTACATGAAGCGCATCCTTGTCGGCGGTTGAATAGATGGCCACCGTTTCGACGTTCATCTCCCTGCAGGCCCGCATCACCCTGATAGCGATCTCGCCACGGTTCGCGATAAGGACCTTTTCGAAGTATTTCATTCCACCACCAGGAGCACGTCACCGCTCTGGACCACATCCCCTGTATTCACGAAGATTTCCGAGACCTTTCCATCCACCGGGGAGTGGATAGGGTTCTCCATCTTCATAGCCTCGAGGACCACGAGCAGATCCCCTTTCTTAACCTCGGATCCCCGGTTTACTGCAACCTCAAGGACCATTCCCTGCATGTTGGACTTGATCCCGCCCTGGATATCCCCACGGGGGATCTTCTGGACGGGTGCCGCGGAGGCCGATACTGCTGTCCCTGCTACAGAGAGGATCCGGACATTGTAGACTTCCCCGTCCACCTCCACTTCCATCGAATGCGGAATCTCTGATGATGCCGCTGCCTGCCTGCTCACCGGAATAATCTCCTCAGGCTTCCTTTCTCCCCTGAGGAACGAAGGGGCAATCGCCGGGTAGAGGATATAGGTGAGAACATCCTCCTCCTTCTTCACGAGACCCTCGGCAATGGCCTGCTCCCTCATCTTCTCATACACAGGCTCAAGCAGGTCTGCTGGACGGACGGTAATCACCGGTTCGTCACCGATAATCAGTTTCCGGATTTCATCACTGATCGGTGCCGGAGGTTTCCCATAAAGCCCGCGGACATAATCCCTGACTTCGTTTGTCACATTCCGGTACCGTTCCTTACCAAGAAGAACATTGAACACTGCCTGGGTCCCCACAATCTGCGAGGTTGGCGTCACAAGGGGAGGGTACCCGAGATCCTTTCGCACCCGTGGAACCTCTTCCAGCACTTCGTTCATCCGCTCAAGTGCGTCCTGTTCCTGCAGTTGGGAGACCAGGTTAGAGATCATCCCTCCGGGAAGCTGATAGATCAGCACATCACTGTCCACCCGTTCGGATATGGGATTCAGGATACTGCCATACTTGTCCCTGAGCTTCAGGCAGATGTTCCGGACGTCCCTTAGCGCAAGCAGGTCGATACCGGTATCCCGGGGCGTGTTTTTCTGGGAGGCTACGACCGATTCGGTGGGTGGCTGTGATGTCCCGAGAGCAAAGGGTGACATCGCAGTATCGAGGATATCCACCCCGGCTTCGATGGCTGCCTGGTAGCTCATGGAAGCGATACCACTTGTAGAGTGGCTGTGAAGGTCGACTTTTGTATCGATCTCATCCTTGATGCCGGTGATCAGCTCCCGGGCTGCCTCAGGCATAATCAGTCCG
>JAJRBV010000162.1 GCA_028679275.1 Methanoregulaceae archaeon | reverse complement strand
GTACCGAGGTTACCGGGGCATTTCCGTGGCGTGTCGGCCCAAAAGATCTCATCCTTTCGATTGCAAAGGATATCGGGGCAGACGGGGCTACCTACCAGGCCATTGAATTTACGGGAGAGACGTTTTCATCGATGCCGATTCCCGGGAGGATGACCTGCTGCAACATGGCGATCGAGATGGGTGCGAAGACCGGAATTGTCCCCCCTGACGATATCACCTATGAGTATATGCAGAAACGGGGACGATCGCATCCGGTCGCGATAGCCAGCGATCCTGATGCCCTGTATGCCGGCCAGAGAAGGTATAATGTAAAGGATCTCTCGCCCCAGGTCGCGGTCCCCCATAATGTCGATCTCGCAATGGATGTCCAAAAAGTTGCCGGGACGCCGGTGGACCAGGTTTTTATCGGGTCCTGCACCCACGGCAGGTTTGAAGATCTTGCCGAGGCAGCTGAGGTGCTCGGCGATAACCAATTTGATGACTCAACCCGTGTCATCATCATCCCCGCATCACGCGAAGAGTACCTCCGGTCACTGCAGGCCGGCCTGATCGAACGGTTCGTGAAGGCAGGTGCCCTCGTGGAAGCCCCCTGCTGCGGTCCCTGCATGGGCGGTGCCTTCGGGCTGCTCGCTCCCGGGGAGGTATCACTGTCAACTTCGAACCGGAATTTCCGGGGACGGCAGGGAAGTGCGGAAGCATCCGTATACCTCTGCTCTCCGGCCACGGCTGCAGCGAGCGCTCTCTGCGGCGAGATTACGGACCCGAGGGAGGTATGATCATGAGGACGTGGAAATTCGGGGATAATATCGATACTGATGCGATCATCCCGGGAAGATACCTGGTTCATTATGATCCCCGCGTACTCGCCTCCCACGTTTTTGAAGGGACACGGGACGACTTCGCCTGCGGGGTTCATCCCGGCGACATTATTGTTGCCGGGAGAAATTTCGGATGCGGATCCTCGCGGGAGCATGCCCCCCTCGCACTCCTTGGAGCGGGAGTCCGGGTTGTCATCGCAAAATCATTTGCCCGGATATTTTACAGGAATGCGGTGAATGTCGGGCTGCTCCCCCTCATCTGCCCTGATACCGGTTCAATCCCCGAAGGTGCGGAGTGCAGGGTGGACCTTGAAAACAAGCAGCTACTCTGCAACGGCATTCCGCATGTGATAGAGCCGGTACCTGATTTCCTGCTCCGGATTGTTGAAGCCGGGGGCCTTATCGCATATGCAAAGAATCTGGATGGAGTGGAAACATGTACAGGGTCGCAGCGATAGGCGGGGACGGAATCGGCCCTGAGATCATAAGGGAAGGGAAAAAAGTCCTCGATGCAGCCGGCGAACGGTTCGGCTTTGACCTTGCATGGGAAGACTTCGAGATCGGTGCAGAGCGATACCTGGAGACGGGAGAACTGATCACAGACGAGGAGTTAAAGGATCTCTCCCGGTACCGTGCCATTTACTTTGGAGCAATCGGTGACGAACGGGTCCTCCCCGGCATCCTCGAAAAAGGGATCCTCCTCCGTATACGGTTTCATTTTGACCAGTTCGTCAATCTAAGGCCAATCCGCCTGCTTGAGGGGGTGCCGACTCCCCTGGCAGGCAAGAGCCCCTCCGATATCAATTTTCTGGTAGTCCGGGAGAATACCGAAGACTTTTACGTTGGCATCGGTTCCCGGTTCCAGGGATCCCAGAAGACGACCCTCACCATTGAACGGGAGCTTTACCATGCCAGGTTCAATCTGGACATCGAATCTGACGCAGAAGAATTGGCCTACCAGATTGGGGTCATTACACGGGAAGGAGCAGAAAGGGTCATATCATATGCTTTTGACCTTGCCGGTCAGAGGAAGAAGAAGCTGACTTCCGTCGATAAAGCCAATGTCCTGTCCGATGTCTATGGCCTCTGGCGGGAAGTATTTTCAGAGGTTGCTGCCAGAAATCCGGGCATTGCTACCGAATTCACCTTTGTAGATGCCATCACCATGTGGTTTGTGAAGAATCCTGAATGGTTCGATGTCGTGGTCACACCAAACATGTTCGGGGATATTATCACCGACCTTGGGGCAATGATCCAGGGAGGCCTGGGACTTGCCCCGGGAGCAAATATCAACCCGGGAGGCACTTCGATGTTCGAGCCGATCCATGGATCAGCGCCAAAATACAAGGGACTGAATGTTGCCAATCCTGTCGCAACGATCTGGGCAGGTTCGATGCTCCTTGATCATCTCGGTGAGCATGATGCTGCATCAGCAGTGCTGCAGGCAATTGAACGATCGATTGCAGACGGTGTGGTGACAAAAGATATGGGAGGTAAGGCAAAGACCTCCGAGGTAGGAGACTATCTTTCCGGGATTATCCTTTCGGGATAATCCGTATCAGGCAGGGAGGGCACCCGTGAAAGAACCTTCCCTTGCAGTAACCGGGCAGTAATCGGTGATCAGCCGGTTCCTGACGATAGGTCCGGTAACGCTGGAGGGAAGCGCTGCAACCGAGGCATACCGCTCCCGTGCGCAGAGGACTGCGTGGAGCGAGTCAAGTGCCACGGTAAAACGTTCACCATTCCTGAGTACAATGTTCAGGGCTTTTCCGGATTTCGACATCCGGGCACTGCCCGCATTTCCCCCGATATATGCCATCCAGTTCCGCTGAACCTTTTCCACCCGCGCTGAAACACCGGAACGGAGGGCATTCCGGAGCTCATGTACCCTGATGCAGAGTCTCGTGCCATAGAGATACAGTTCAATGATATCCTGGGGCATCCCGTCCTCATCAAGAACAGGGCAACGATTCAGCTGGAGATACCCTGCGTTTTTTATCATATCTTCCGACTCTTCCTGATATTACCTCGAAATTGCGGATATATAAGCATTCAATGTGCGCGGCGCGAAAGTAAAAGGGGTGAACGCCCGTTTCTGAAAGGATTTCCCTGAGCACTGGCCAGAGAAGGGATTTCATGGATTCCGGGCGTGATGGCGATCCAGGCAGGCATTGAGGACATCCTCCATCAACCCTGAAAGTCCCTGGCTCCCGACAAGGGGACGGGCCCTCAGTCGCACCATGCCTCTCAGGGGATAGGTGAACGGGACAAACGCTGCCCTCGGGCATACCATTCGTTCAAACGAAGATCCGAGAATCAGATCGGGAGGATCGCTCGCGATAAGATCTTGTACTGCAGAAAGGGAGGACGCCTCCGCAACCCTGAAGGGGGAATGCCGGACCGTATTCCGGCAGCCGATAACCGTTATCGATGCATCGAGATATTTTTTAAGCATCCGTGCTGCAAAATCGGCATAGGAAAAACCCGAAAACAGGGCAGCCACCGGGGGATCGTGCCGCATCAGGAA
>JAJRBV010000187.1 GCA_028679275.1 Methanoregulaceae archaeon | reverse complement strand
CATGTACCACCCTCCGCACCTCTGCAGAAGAGGCGAAGAGGATAAACGGGGAGCTTTTTTTGCTTGACTGGAGCCCTGACATGGCCGGAAGATTCGGGGTTACGCGAAGGGTCCCGCTCGGTCCTGTCCTTGCGATCACCCCGTTTAACTTCCCTCTGAACCTTGCCTGCCACAAACTTGGCCCTGCCATTGCCTCAGGAAACCCCCTGATTCTGAAACCGGCTTCCGCAACACCGATCTCATCCCTTCTCCTTGGAGAGCTCGCCCTCGAGTCAGGAATTCCTCCCGGAGCACTGAGCATTATCCCCTGCCCGGGGGGCACAGCAGAACGGTTAGTCCGGGACAACCGGATCGCAGTTCTCTCCTTTACCGGGAGCCCGGCTGTCGGCTGGCGCCTGAAACAGATTGCCGGGAGGAAAAAAGTGATGCTCGAACTCGGTGGAAATGCAGCGGTAATTGTCCATTCCGACGCAGTGCTACCCTATGCGGTATCCCGTATCGTGACCGGAGGATTTGCGAATGCCGGGCAGGTCTGCATCTCGGTCCAACGGGTCTTTATCGAGGATTCTATCTATGACCGGGCACTTGACATGATTCTTCGGAAGGTGGCAGCATTGAAGGTGGGAGATCCCCGGAACCCCGACACGGATATCGGCCCGATGATCTCGGGCGGTGCTGCGAAAAGGGCAGAGACCCTTGTCCGGGAAGCCGTGCACCAGGGAGCAACCCTCCGGTGCGGCGGATTGCGGACAGGGGCGGTTCTCACTCCCGCAGTGCTCACCGATACACTGCCCGGACTGCCGGTCAGCTGCGAGGAGGCATTTGCCCCAATCATCACCGTAAGCAGGTATAAAAAGTTTGGTGAAGCGCTTTCTGAAGCCAACCGGAGCGAATTCGGGTTGCAGATGGGCATATTTACCAACCACCTCCCCTTCATCCTTCAGGCCTTCCGGGAGGCTGAAGTCGGCGGCCTGATCATAAACGACATCCCGACATTTCGTGCGGACCAGATGCCCTATGGAGGTACGAAGGCATCCGGCACCGGAAAAGAGGGTCCGCGGTATGCAATCAGGGAGATGACCGAAGAAAAGCTCCTTGTCATCAACCCAGGGGGTGGCCTGCAGTAGCTTCAGGCTACAGGGGCGTTTCCCTTCACATAATCTCAGTTCAGCCCCTGTGATCCTGTCCCCTGGTGTCATTGTTGCAACAGGGGGTTTGCAGGGACCTTTCAAAGACAGTGTTCGCTCTGAAAAGCGGATGCAGGGCGACCGGGTACCACACCGGGATATAAAAAAGGTAAATAGGGGAGAAACACCGGAAGGGGCGGTCAGCGGAGCGTATTTTGCAGCTGCCCTGTGCAGGATGTATCATACCCTCCAAGACGCAGGAGGATTTTTTTGAACTGTTCAGAATTGATTGCGTCAAGGAGTGCCCTGATCCGCAGGTCACCCATATCTTCGGTCCTGATGGCAAGTTCGTACCGCTCTTTCCCCACAGGGACAAAGGAAAGACCCAGAGCTTTTGCTGCAGAATACACGCACATGCCTGCGTCTGCTTCACCCTGCCGCACAGCCAGGGCTACACCGATATGGGTCGTCAGTTCACGATCATAACCCCGAATAGATCGGGGATCTATTTCCTGCCTGCCAAGTTCATAGTCAAGCAGCATCCGGGTTCCTGATCCCTTCTGCCTGTTGACGAAGGAATGGGAAGGCAGGTCAGGAAGGGTCAGCCCCTCCCGGGAGACAACCCCCTGCTCACGCCCGGCGATGCAGACCAGGGTAATCTCCTCTCCGGGCAGGTACTGGCGGAGAAACGGAAGATTATATTCACCGGATGGGTGAAGAAGGTGCATCGGCGCGGCATGGCAGCTGCCCCGTTTCAATGCGAGGACTCCCCCCATGCTCCCGGTATGTGATGAATGGAGCGCGACACCTTTTTCCTGCGTGAGTTCCAGGAGGCAGTCAAGAACCGGGTCATGGCTCCCTGCTATCAGAAGAGTTCGTTCCGCTGTACTTTCGGGTACCATCAGGGTGACCGGCACTTCCTCTCCCGCTTCATATCCTTCCCTTTCAGGAGGGATGCACAGGAAAGCATGTGCCCTGACCCCGCTCATCTGGACACCGGAGCCCCGGGAGAGGGGGATCGCAACGTACCGATTCCTGATCTTCCCGATTGCGAGAAGCACGTATTCAGAAGTACCTGTCTCTGAATGCAGACTTATGGCAAGGGTTGCAGGGAGATTCTTGGGATCGGGAGCAGACAACCCATAGCGTCCGAGCAGCGGCACTATGATCTCACGAAGGACTGTCAGTGCTGACAGCGGGTATCCCGGCATACCGATAACCGGTTTACCTGCAATTTTGCCGATGATAACCGGTTTGCCGGGTTTTATCCCGGCCCCGTGGACAAGGACTTCGCCAAGCCCGGATACGACTTCTGCAGTGTAATCCCTTGTTCCCGCTGAAGATCCCGCGGATATGATAACGAGATCATTCTCTGCAACAGCATGCTCAACCATCCCTGAAATGAGGCCCGGTTCATCCGGGGTGACAGGATAACGCCGGCACTCGGCACCAAGTGACCGGAGCCATGCGCACGCCATCACCGTGTTGCTCTCTACCACCTGGCCCGGTGCAGGCCTGGTTCCCGGACTGACCAGTTCACTTCCGGTAGGTACCAGTCCTACCCGTACCGTAAGAACCGGAACACTGGATATTCCGTAGGCGGCAAGAGCACCAGTCTCATGGGGCCGGATCCGGTGGGCTGAAGGAAGTATCATCTCCGATTCCGCGATATCCTCACCCGCAGGCCTGACATGCTGCCAGGGGCCTGCAGCTTTCCGGATGACAGCACGGCTGCCATCAAGAGTAACATCCTCGATCATGATTACGGCATCAAATCCGTGAGGGATCACGTTCCCGGTGTTCACCCGTACCAAATCTGACAGGGTCACCGGTCTCTGTTCGCTTGCCCCCCATGTGTCTTCACTTCTTACCGCAATACCGTCCATTGCAGACAGGACCGCTTCCGGGACCGAATAAGAAGCAAAAAGAGGCCGGGCTGTGATCCTTCCCACCGATTCCTCCAGCGGGACATCGCATTGGATACGCAGTGGCGGGAACTCTCGGGAAATAATTTCGAGCACTTCTTCAAGAGACCTGACCGAGAGGTAACGTTTTACCAGAGGATCACCTCCACCCGGTCTCCCTCCTCAAGGCCTTCAACACCCGACGGGACCCTGCTGAGACCATCGCTCCGGATCAGGGTATTCACAAGACCGGATTTACCAAACTCAGGGTAGACCTTTCCCTCACTGATACGCACGCGGACATAATCCTCTCTCCCTCGTGCGGAAGGGATGTTTTCGCCAAGCACAAAACTCTTTGTCACCAACTCCTGGTCCTTCTGCCCGGTCATCCGGGAAAGGAGCGGGCGGGCTATCACAAGGAGAACGACAAAAGCCGATGCAGGGTGCCCGGGAAGGCCGAGAACCGGTATCCCGTTTGCCCTCCCGATGATAGTCGGTTTTCCAGGAGTGAGGGCAATCCCGTGGACAAGCACCTCTCCCGCTTCGCGGATCAGGTCTGCGGTCATGTCCCGGTCATCCTTCGAACTGCCCCCGGAAACAATTACAGCATTGCAGCGAGAGAGCGCTTTTCCGAGGACCTCCCTTAGCAGGGTACGGTCATCTCCCGTAATCCCATAATATTCAGGGATACATCCCTGTTCAATAAGAAACGCCCCGCACATCCAGCTGTTGCTATCCCTGACCTGGTTTCCCGAAGGGATATCTTCGACCGGTATCAGCTCGTTCCCGGTAGATACTATCCCGACTCTGGGTCTCGTAACAACGGGAACTGTTGTGGTTCCGGTCGCGGCTAAAGCTGCAATCTCACGGGGAGAAATACGTGTCCCCCCGGAAAGGATTACCGACCCGGCCCTGAAATCCTCGCCCCGGGCAACAACGTTATCTCCCGTGGCCGCGGGTTTTTTCACGAGGATATCTCCACCGATGGATTCGGTATGCTCCACCATGACGACGGCATCAGCCCCATCCGGCACTGCTCCTCCGGTCGGAACATAGAGACAGCGGTCCGGGAGGAGATTCCGGTACCCTGAATCCCCCATCGCCACATGGCCGGAAAGTCCGAGTATAGCTGGCATAGTTTCCGATGCTCCTGCTGTGTCGCGTGACCTCACTGCATACCCGTCAACTGAGGACCGGTTGAACCCGGGGATGTCGATATCCGCCCTGATATCAGCAGCAAGGATGCGGCCATATGCGGCAGAGAGAGGAAGTTCTTCAGAAGGCAACGGTGTTGCCAGGGTCCGTGCCGCCCGGATTGCCTCCTCAACCGATACTGTCGTTAAAAACAGGCTCATTTGAAGCAGCCCAGCTGGCAGGCGCGTATCTTTACCCCGTGCGTATTGCAGAACCGTGCGATATCGGTCTTTGCGATGCCGTATTTTTCAGAAATTGCAAATGCCTCGGGGCATTTTATCTCCTTGTCGATTCCCTCTTTTTCGAATGCTGACCTTATCTCCTGTTCGTCCATAGTAACAATAGTATGTGTACAAAGAAATAGGGTTTACCATGTC
>JAJRBV010000171.1 GCA_028679275.1 Methanoregulaceae archaeon | reverse complement strand
CGGGTGCAGTGGAGACCATCTCTTACCTGGCGGACAACGGTTATCCGTTCAGAATTGTCTCAAACACAACAAGGAGATCGCGGGAAACCATTTCACGGCAGCTCCGATCGATGGGATTTGAAATTCCGGTCCCCCAAATTTTCACCCCTTCCATAGCCGCGGTCTCCTTCATCGCAGGGAGAGGGGAGAATGAGGTATTCATCCTGGCATCCCCTGAAGTCTCTGCTGAAATAGCCAGCGAAGGGATTGTGCACAGGAATGACGGGATAAAATTTGTAGTTGTCGGGGATGCCGGTGACCTGTTCACCTATTCACTTCTGAACGAAGCATTCCGCCTGCTCCTTGAAGGGGCTGAACTCATCGCCCTTGAGAAGGACCGTTACTGGATGGGAAAGGACGGGATGATGCTCTCTGCGGGACCTTTTGTTTCAGCCCTTGAATATGCCACGGGAAAAAGGGCGGTTGTGATGGGAAAACCTTCGGGTGAATTTTTCATGCTTGCACTCGCTTCAATGAACGCACGACCCGGCCATTCTGTCATGATCGGGGACGATGTGGTGACCGACATCGGGGGGGCTGTTGCTAACGGCCTTTCAGGTATCCTTGTAAGGACAGGAAAATTCCGGAAGGATTCGCTCGAGCAAGCAACGACACCCCCGACTAGGGTGATAGCTTCGATTGCTGACATCCCCTCCCTCCTTGGATCAGGGGAGCTCTGTCCCGACCGATGAACAGCAAGCAATCATTATTCATTCTTCTTGCAGTCATGATTGGGCTGCTCCTCTCCTCAGGTTGTGTCAGTTATCTGCAGGCCCACCTCCCCCCTGCTGCATACCCGGAAATTCGTCCGGTTCAGGGGGCGACGCTCCTGACAAACCCGGAATACACGTTTGATTTCGCAGATTTCCAGGTGAGCATTTCATCCCCGGTCGATCCGGACGTTTACTCCGGTGCACGTTCTGCTGAGAAAGAGGTGAGAATCTATGACAACAGCATCAGTGATGACGAATGGCGATCCGGTTTTTATCGCACAATGACCACAGACCCGGCCCAGGATCCGTTCTTTGAAGATCTTGCGAGCGAATTCCGCGAGATCCGGTCGGGATACAACCTCGATTCTGATGAATATCTCGAACTGATGGGAGTATTCGTCCAATCCCTGCCTTACAAGAACCAGAACCTTTCGAGCCCGAAATATCCCATCGAGACATATATTGACGGGGAAGGGGACTGCGATGACAAAAGTATGCTTCTTGCAGGGCTGCTTGCCCATGAGGGCTATGGAGTCGCACTCCTGTATTTCGGCCCTGAAAAGCATATGGCGGTGGGAGTTGCCTGCCCTGGGGAGGGATACCGTAATACAGGGTACGCATATCTTGAGACAACCCGGGTCAGCCTCGTTGGAAACGAGGCAGGTTCGCTTGTGGGAAATATCACCCTCACATCAGAACCGCTCGTAATCCCGATTGGGGACGGGACGGTGAGGTACATGCGTTGCAATGAGACCCGTGCCATCTACGCGGAACTCATCCATTTAAGGGAACAACTTGAATCGCTCGGGACCGACCTCAGGGACCGCGAGGACGCCCTTGAAACAAAGAAATCGGACCTGGTGGCAATGGAGGGGGTCATAGAGCAGATCCGGAACAACGGGGATATTTCCGGGTATAACCGGATGGTATCGGAATACAATAAAAAAGTCAGGGACTATAATCAGAACCTGGACCAATACAACGAAATTTCAGGAGAGTATGCAAGGCTTGCTGAACGGCACAATTACATCATCTCGCATGAGCACGACAGGGCAGGGATTTACCTCACATTGTCTGGAACGGTATGATGATCGGATCCGGTATCAGCCGGTGCGGATGCAACCATCAGGTCCCGCTATCTTCAAAACGCCCGAAACCGGGAGTGGTACACTGTTGGATCACAATCATCCAGGGAAGATTTCGAGTGCAGGGACTCTAACCCCCCAGACCGGTGGAACAGATCGTTCTATCCTCTCGATTGCTGTCTGGCAGTACTGAGGGGAGATGTCAATCCCGATAAAACGCCGGGAACTCTTCCATGCAGCGAGTGTTGTCGTCCCGGCACCATTGAAGGGATCAAGGACAAGGTCTCCCCTGTAGGAAAAAAGCTTCAGCAGCCTTCTTGGTATCTCTTCAGGGAACATGGCAGGGTGCCCGTATTCTCTCATCCTTGTCTCGGGGGGTATACTCCATTTCCCGATCACCCACTCCTTGAACTCCTCATCAGTGATGTCGATATCCTCTTTCTGTCCGGCTTTTTTATGGGTTTCCTTATCAAAGACCTCGATAAATTCCCAGGTGTATTTGAGGTAGGGCATTGAGGGGGATTTCCAGCTGCCCCAGGCTGTATATTTGGCATTGTAGTTGTTCTTCTCCCAGAGTATCTCAGATTTCCAGAGCAGACCCAGTTTCAGGAACTGAGAGGAGATGATATGATGGGTTGGGATGTAATCAGAGAAAAGAGGCTGGATATTCACGGCACACCGCCCCCCGGGCTTCAGGACCCGTGCGCACTCTCCCCAGATAACTAATAATTGTGAAAAGTAGGCATCCCAGTCATGAGTGTCATCATGGGGGTCTTCTGCATAGGCCTGGCCGAAGTTGTAGGGGGGGGAAGTCACAATGATATCAACGCTCCCGTCCGGGATCCTTTGCAGTATCTTGGCTGCATCACCGCATATGATCCGGTTGACAAACGGCTGCACCTCTGCCGGCTCACCGGAAGGGATCATTGCTTTCGAATGCTGGCTCCCGCCCCTGATCCGCGATTTTCCGGATTTATCGGTAATCTTCTCCGGCCGTTTTTTCAAGGGCATCTGATTCTAATGGTTGCTCTCCTGCCCTTATAATGCTTTGAGCAGTATGGCAGGGTGAAAACCGTTTAATCCCCGGGTGTATATACACTAAAGACGATTGCAGATGCTGGAAATACGGGATCTCCATGTGGAGATAGGGGAAAAGGAAGTCCTTCACGACGTCAATCTCGCCATCGGGGATGGGGAGACCCACGTGCTGATGGGGCCCAATGGCTCGGGAAAAAGTACGCTCCTCATGACGCTCATGGGGTTTGCGAACTACACCGTGACGAAGGGAACGATCACTTACAACGGCGAGGATATTACAAAACTGCCCATCCACGAGAGGGCACAACGGGGGATGGGAATCATGTTCCAGCGCCCTCCCACCATTTCAGGCCTCAAACTGGGAAAACTCATTGTAGCCACGTACGGGGACCGGCCTGATGAAATCAGGGAGATGGCCAGGAACCTGAACATGGACCGGTTTCTTGACCGTGATATCAACAAGGGGTTTTCCGGAGGAGAAATCAAGAGGAGTGAGGTTCTTCAGCTGACTGCCCAGAGTCCGAAATTCGTGATGCTCGATGAACCGGAAAGCGGGGTGGATCTGGAGAATATATCCCTGATCGGGAATGCAATCGGCAAGCTCCTTGAAAAAGATGTTCATATCGTGAACCGGAAAAAAAGCGGGCTTGTTATCACCCACACGGGCTATATCCTCGATTATCTCGATGCGGACAAGGGGCATGTGATGTGCGACGGGGAGATCAAATGTCATGGAAATCCAAGGGAAATTTTGAAAGAGATTAAGGCCAGGGGATACCGGGAGTGTCTTGAATGCCGACAGATGTAGGGAAAAAAGTTGAACTGAACCGGGAAGATCAGGAAAGGCTTGCCCTGTCGGGAATCGAGATTGGGATGGCGAACCGGTGCGGAAGTTATCTCCAGATGAATCAGGATGTCATGCATTCAACATGCTCGGAAGAGGGGATTGAGGTGCTACCTTTCGGCCTTGCTATGGAACGGTATCCCTGGCTTTCGGATTATGCATGGAAGCTCGTCCAAAAAGATAAGGATGAATATACCCGGTATGTTGCAGCGCAGGAGAGGCCGGTGGGATATGTCATCATTGCCCGGAAGGGAACCAGTAACATCCTCCCCATCCAGGCCTGCCTCTTCCTCGGCAGGGAACAGATCCAGCATGTGCATAACATCCTTATAGCAGAGGAAGGGTCAGAACTCCATGTCATATCCGGCTGTGCCAGCGGGAGCCATGTCGGAAAAGGGGGTGCACACTATGGAATCAGTGAATTCTACATCGGGAAAAATGCGAAGATCAGCTTCACCATGATCCATACCTGGGGGGAAGAGATCGAAGTATATCCCAGGAGTGCTGCCCGGATTGAGGAGAACGGGGTATTCCTCTCTAATTACGTATGCATGAAACCGGTCAAGAAGGTTCAGATGTACCCAACAGCATTTCTCGAGGGGGAGAATTCGGTTGCCCGGTTCAGCAGCGTTGTGATCAGCACCGAAAATTCCCA
>JAJRBV010000040.1 GCA_028679275.1 Methanoregulaceae archaeon | reverse complement strand
GGACCGGATTCTGTTCCTTAAAGAGTTTATACTATGGGCAGCAACCATTTATGAATCTTTCATAAATTCAGGAGAAGGCTTCACTAATGGACAGGACTCAGAAGCGCTGGTTATGGATCTCCCTCGGATTTTCTGCAGTGGTCCTGGTAGCCGTACTCTATTTTACTGTTGATGCTTCCACAGTCCTTTATCTCCGGCAACTCAGTCCTTTCTGGCTCATTCTTGCCCTCTGTACTCACCTTCTTGCGCTCTGTTTCTGGGCTCTCCGTATCAAGTTCATGAGCCGGTCACTCGGGTACAGGGTAGGATTTTTCTATTCACTGAACCTCGTGTTTGCAAATATGCTGCTGGCAGCAGTGACACCTTCACAGGCAGGGGGAGAGCCGGTGAGGATTCATGAACTGTATAAAACAGGAGTAAAGGTTGGCGATGCCACCGCAATCGTGATCACGGAAAGAATTCTGGACGGGATAGTGCTCGGGATTGGCGGAGCATTTTTTATGCTTGTGCTGGGAAGCGAATGGCAGAGGATCGGCTCAGCCTTCAGCTACCTGATGTACATCTCCTGGATCGTAATTACGGTCATTGTCATCATCTTCATCTACTCAGTGAAAAATCCAGGCCTCCTGAAAAGGACTATCCATTACACCTCGCGATGGTTCACACGGAAATGGGAGATCAGGAGGATAGAGCATTTTGCCCGGTCCATCGATCATGAGGTCGATAACTTTCACAACACCCTCTCCGACTTTCTCAGCCATGGGAAATCGGGACTGGTATACGGCCTTATATTTACGGTACTCTTCTGGTTCTGTGAGTTCATCATTGTTTCATTCCTCCTGATCGGACTCTCCCAGCCGCCCATATTTGTTGAATCCCTGATCATTCAGCTCGTTATCGCCGTAATAATGATGATCCCCCTCACTCCCGGGGCTTCCGGAATTGCCGAGATCTCCTTCACATCGCTCTACGGCCTCTTTGTTAACTCCTCTATTCTTGGAATCCTTGTGGTACTCTGGCGCTCGATCCTCTTTTACTTCAATATCCTCCTCGGACTCGGTTCAGGTCTCCTGATTGTCCAGCGGGAAGCACGCGAACCGGACTGAACAAACCTTTTTTTAGCCATGCACCAATCATCCCCTGCAGTTATGCCACCGGTATCATGCAGGGTAAAAGGGGTTTTTGTTGCGAAAAATGCCCTGGGGGCTTCCCCGGCAGTCATACTCTCGGTTGAGAATGATACCTGCCTGCCTATTTATATCGGGCTTTGGGAAGCGATGTCCATCCATTCTGCCCTGAACAATGAGATCCCTCCCCGTCCCCTCACCCATGACCTCTTTGTGGAATTTCTTGATCGGTTTGGAATCTCCCTCAAGGCCCTCATCATCGACTCGGTCGAAGACGGGGTCTACTATGCCAATATGATCCTTGAACAGGATCACCATGAGCTCACGATAGACTGCAGACCGAGTGATGGCATCGCAATAGGGATACGATGCCAGGCCGGAATTATGGTTGATGAAGAGGTTATCCTCCAGTCTGCAGTCAATGCCAGCGAACTGCCCGATTTGGTTGATATCAGTTCCTATCTGGCAGGTTAGCGAGGTTATTTTCTTCGTGATGCGAGTTCATCTAAGACGTCCTGGAACGTGACACCGGATACCTTCAATGCAATCAGGAGGTGGAATTGAAGATCTGCCGCCTCTGAAATTATCCGGGAAGGGTCCTGGTTTTTCGCGGCTATAATAAACTCTGTCGCTTCCTCTCCAATTTTTTCAAGTATCCTGTCTGGGCCCTTCTCACCGGACATGATTTGGGAGACATAGGAATCTCGTGAAGGATGTTCGAAGCGATCGTTGATCACCAGCCAGAGCTCTTCAAGAATATCTGTCGAGGTCATATCGCACCTTCCCCGATTCTGAGATCTCCCAGCTCCGCTCCCCAGAATTTCCGCATCAACAGACGTGCTTTCTCGATATTTGCACCTTTCTTCCCGATCGCTGTCCCCAAATCGCTTTTTCTCTGTATTGAAACGAGCAACACCCCGCTCACCGGGTCCTTCTCTACTCCGGTAATTTCCACGGGACGAAAAATGTTCGCGATGAACGCGTTCTGTTCGTCCGCGTATTCCACCATCTCGATCCGTTTTCCAAGCACGTTCTGCATTCTCCTTATATTCTCTCCTTTTTTACCTATTGCAAGCCCCATATCGCCTTTTTGTATCACGTAGATGATGCGTTCAAACCGTTCGTCGATGATGCAGTCCAGTGCGGTCGCCTTGGTCAGGATCCTGAGTTCTTCAATATATCTTCGCTCTTTAAAGCCGATATTCCGCTCCATTATCAAAATCCTTAATACTGTATTCGGGGAGCATGATTAAGGTATTTCCGCTCCTCCTTACGGTAATCCAGATAAGAAAAAAAGATGGTTCGATGTCTCTTTTTATCGGATAAGATACGAGATGGATACCTGTGCCGTAACCCTGATCTGTCCGGCCTCTATCGGAGTCGGGACAGCCGTGGTTTTCATTTCTGCAGCACCACCAAACCGGTTATCATAGTAAACAGGGACATAGACCGATCCCACGTTAATGGATTTCACCCCGGTTATTACAACACCGGTCGCCGCGGCCGTCACATCAGCATCAGAGCGGGCATTTGCCACTGCCAGGGTCAGAGCCTGGGCCCGGAGCGTCTTCTCCTTTTCCGGTGATAGCGAGAATCCGACAGAACTGACCTGGTTTGCACCGTTGTTCACCGCGATATCGATAATCTCGCCGGTTCGGGCGACATCCCTCACGGTCACCTGGACCATGCTTGTCACCTGGTAGTATTTGATCTTCTGCCCGAATGGTCGTGCATTGTCATCATACACCGGGTAAATGGTATAACTGACCGTTTGTATGTCATCCCGGGGTATTCCTGCCGCCAGAAGGGCGGATATCATGCCGTCCATGATCCTGGCATTCTCCTGCTGTGCGGTTTTGACATCCGCATTCTCTGTCTGGACTCCGAATGTGGCAAGACCAGTATCCGGGGCTGTAAGAATCTCCCCGTTCCCGGTCACCGAGATGAGGTTTTCAGGGCATGCCGCAGGATCAGAAGCCATTGCAGTCACCGGCAGGAGTGCCAGGGAAAGGACCAGGAGGAGTGGAAGGAGTGTCCGACTCTTTTTT
>JAJRBV010000169.1 GCA_028679275.1 Methanoregulaceae archaeon | reverse complement strand
TGCACTTCTCTTCGTCCTTGAGACGGTGACTACGGTCGGGTATGGCGATCTTCTCCCCTTCAGCAATGAACTCACCATCCTTTTTGTCATCTTTGTCATGATCACAGGGATCCTCCTGATTTTCATGGTCATCCCTCTCCTCCTTGTACCCTATCTGAGCACGATCTTCCAGAGTGCTCCCCCTAAAAAACTGCCCCATGCATTTCACGATCACGTAGTGATAGTCGGATATGGTGAACTGACAAAAGCGCTTCTCGAAAGCCTCCGGATCTCCGATCTTCCTGTGCTTATCGTAGTAAACACTCCTGATGCCGCCCGTACGGCAGGAAAGGAATCCGGGGCAAAAGCATATGTCATATGGGGGGATTACAGCGAGCCCGGCCTATGGTCGAATGCCTGGGTGAAGAATGCCCATTCCGTCATCCTGTGCGAGGATGAGCGGACCAATGCCGCGATTATTCTCGGGATCCGGGAGACAGTGCCGGGAAAAATAATTGCAGTGATCGACAAACTGGTCCTCGAACGCTATCTCAGATATGCAGGTGCGGATTATGTGGTTTCCGCAAAACATGTCACCGGCCAGATCATTGCCCGGCATGCAGCGCTCACCACGCATGTCGATACCATTATCGAAGAGACAATCAATGATAAGGCACCGGACGGACGCCTTCCGGATGAAAAGTCCCGCCTTCGTATTATCAACCTCCCGATTATTTCCGGTTCATTGGCAGAAGGAAAAACCCTCCGTGAACTTTCTCTTTTCGAGCGGTATGGGTTCTATACCATCCTTTTATCGCGTGGCGGTAATTTCCGCCTCTATCCCGCCGGGGACGAAACAGTCGATTCCACCACGATGCTCTTTCTTGTCGGCAATCTGAACAGGGTGGAGGAGATGGTGCGAAAGGAGTTTATGCCTCAAGTCTGGGAGCGGGAGATTGCCCTGATCGGAGGGTTTGGGGATGTCGGACTTTCTGCATACCATGAACTCTCCAGCCTTGGTATCGAATGTATAGCAATCGATCGGAAAAAACACGGGGTCAACCAGGTCGTTGGAAATGCCGAGGATGAAGCGACCCTTCGTGAAGCGCACATAGAGGATGCTAAATTTTTCATCGTTGCACTGAATGATGATGACCTCAACATATTCACCACCCTGATCGCAAGGGATCTCAATCCCCATATCAGAATCCTTGCCCGGGCCAATGAACCGGAATCCGTGCATAAACTCTACCGGGCAGGTGCTGACTATGTTGCCCTCCTTCCCACTATCGGGGGTCAGATACTTGGTGGCGTTGTGCTTTCCGATATCGTCCACGTTATCCTTAATCTCCCGAACGGCCAGGTCGTGGTACGAATACAGGTCCTCGGCAGAGCGGGAGAGACTACCGGGGGGATCGAGAGAAAAGCCAGGGTTACTATTGTGGGCATTGAGGGAGTATCGCGGTCGGTTGTAAAGCCGGGCCCTGCAGAAATTCTTCAGGATGGCGATTTCATTATCGCCATAGGAAATCCTGCCGATCTGAAAAAGCTGATCAAAATCCTTCGGGAGTAAATGAAAATGTACACCGAACATGGCTGTGCACTGGGACAGATAGAACAGATGATCCGCTTTGCGGTCTGGAGTAGTGAAACAAAGGGTATCGTGATTGGGATTTCAGGAGGGATCGATTCTGCCCTTTCAGCGGTGATGTGCTGCCGGGCTGTAGGATGTGACAGGGTATACGGCCTAACTCTCACCACTGCAGTGACGCGGGCTGATGACATTACCGATGCATCTGACCTCTGCAGGACCCTTGGCATGCACCATACCGTCATGAGCATTGAACCCGTTCTTTCAGCCTACCGCCAGATGCCCGGATATTCAGAAACACCGTATCTCCTCGGGAACCTCATGGCAAGAACCCGCATGGTGATCCTCTATTATCATGCAAACCGGGACAGCCTTCTCGTATGTGGTACATCAAACCGGACAGAATACCTTCTTGGTTACACCACCAAATTCGGGGACAACGCAGCCGACCTTCAGCCAGTCATCCATCTTTATAAGACGGATATCTTCGAATACGCCCGTGAACTAGGAATCCCTGACCGCATAATTCAAAAGACTCCTACAGCAGGACTCTGGGCAGGTCAGAGTGATGAAGCCGAGATCGGGCTGACCTATCCTGAAATTGATGCAGCTTTGAGGAACCTTGAAAAGAATGGCTGGAACAGCACGAATCCTTCAGAGGAGAGAGTACTCGCTCTCGTAAAAAAGAACAGTCACAAGCGTATGAACCCGCCTAGCCTTTCAGGGTTTCCCTGAAGAGATCTGCTCCTTTTTCCGGGTGATTCAGGAAGCCGGGGAGATCCGATCCAACCATTTCATAGATGCCGCCGGCAGGCAGGTGCAGCTTCTCACGCAGGTTCACGGCTTGTATGATCCGGAGATCGGGCACATCGGGATATGCCTGGTTTTTTACAAAGGTGCCATCGGAAAGCTCATAATATGCGGCACCCCGCTTCTTTTCATATTCGCCGTAATCACTCTCAAAGGATGTGGAGACAATATTTGCCATGATAAGGTCAGAATTCCCGGCATTGATGGTGACATGGCCATATTCCGGAGGGACGATAACGATATCAGTCTCAAAGGCATCCACGAGCACCACATCCGACAGGCACCTGTCCTGAAGGAGATAGTGGGCATGCCCGGTGAGCACCTCATAGATCTCCGGATATCCCTGTCCGGATGGCGAAGCGGGGTGGTAATGCCCTTTTGTCTTGACCCGTTCGCCGCAGATATCGCGGGAGATCATTGCGGTAATATCATATCTGAGGTGATGCGTCCCCAGCCACTGCCTGTCGGAGGGGGTCAGGGCAAGATCCCGGTACATAAAATAGAGAGGCCCTGTCTCCCGGCAGTCAGGAGAGGCCAGCACCTGCCGCATATCCCCGACCTCCCTGATTTCGGGTTCAGGAAGGGGACCCGACCAGCCTCGCATCATTTCTTCTTTTTCATTACCATGAAATAATAACCTGCCGCTGCGACTCCCCCGATAAGGACCACCGCGGCAAGGATGGTCAGTACAGGAGAGGATTCGTCAACGGTCACTTTCACCTTCATGGTGTCTGAGATCTGGCTGTTACCGAGCGCATCACGGTACCTTATCTCGGAATCGAGACCGTACTCCTTTGGAGTCGCCGATTTGTCAGTACTCACCTCGTACCGGGCGGTTGCAGTTTCACCCGGGAGAAGATCTCCCAGGAATGCCGTATCATCGTTACTGGTGAAGGGATCCACCGCACTGATGCGGGACTGGGCGCTGTATGCTGTACCTTCACCCGTGTTCTGGTACACCACCTCAATCACCTGCTTGTCCCCTGCCGTTACCGGAGCAGGATCTGTCGTGACGATGAAGCTGATCTTTCCCTTCACCGGAACTCCGATGGTTGCGACCTTCGATGTGGTCTGCTCCCCCGATTCATCCTCATACACGAGGAACACATCGAGGGGATAGCTCTGGTCTCCCGCCTCACGGGAGATTGAGACCTTGAACCGGGTATCCACCGTTCCGTTTAC
>JAJRBV010000144.1 GCA_028679275.1 Methanoregulaceae archaeon | reverse complement strand
GCCGTTGAGGAAGATTCCTTGATTTTTGGAATCAGCTCTTCCTCTTTCACTTCCGGATCTCCTGATCTCCGGTTGAGAATGGCATCTGCCAGCTTCAACGCCTCAGTATCCTTGCGCGTCTCGTCTTCCAGTTCCTGTAACTTTTCAATTTCCCGTTTTTTCCGTGTCAGGCTCTCCAGCATAAAAAGACGGGTCCACAGGTAACCGATCAGAAAACCGTCGATTGAAAAAAACACGAGAAGTGCTACGCCAAACATACCGCTGCTGTCAAAATTACCAAGGGCTGGTTTGACGGCTTCAGCAAAGGTCTGCAGGTATCCCTGAATAAGAACGACCTGGGTCAATGCAACCCCTACAATAATCTTGGTGAGCCAGTCAGAGATCTGTTCGAGGTTTGTATTCTCCTGGTATCCCCCCGATTGAGATGGTCCTGCTGCAGTCGCTTCATCCGGTTTCCACCCGGGCTGGGTGAGTCTCGGGATTCCGAATAAAAACCCGACGATCCCTCCAATAAAAAGAGCGGCTCCGGATATGAGGAGTCCCGCGCCGAGAATTGAGAAGAACTGGGAGATCGAGCTGGACTGGAGGGCAAAAAGGATTATCCCGACCAGTCCGGCACCGCTTGCAATTGCCAGGATGACCAGGGCCTGATCCGTTGGTTCCCGCTGTTCATCCGTTCTTATAAAACTGACAAGAGTGTCCCACATGAATTTCGCCCCCTATCATATCCCTTTCAATCACCCTATTTAAACTTTTCCCGATATTTCATGATGTTGCGAGAACCATATCCTCAGCGGCGTTATCTCCTGTTTTCCTGGTTTTACGCAGATGATGATGCGGCTGAAATCCTGTGATTTGAACCTGAAAGGGATTACTGGCGAAAAGAAACTGTTATTTCCAGAGTAGTGACTGGTATCGCAAGGGTAACAACCAGCATACTGGCTTTCCATGGTTATCAACGGGGTGATACTGAGTACTTTCATTGGAACCGCAGTTCCGAAATGAAACAAAGTCTTGCTGTTTTATCACTAGGGACCCCGAAATTCTCTCCATGGACCCCGTACCCTATCTCTGGCCTTTTTTCCTCCCCGTTCTTGCAGCAATCATAGCCCTCATCCATATCCGCTGGAAGCACCTGGCCGGATGGCAGGCAATCGGGATCGTACTGATGTGGCAGCTTGCCGTCGGTCTCGGTCTCGGGCTCATCTGGGGCGGACTGGGTCATCTTTTGATGCCGGATCTGGTTGCCGAATCGATCGGCTGGCCGGCCGGGAGCCCGTTCCAGCGCGAGGTCGGGATGTGGGATATCGCGCTTGGTATTGTGGGGGTGCTCTGCCTTGTGTTCCGCGATGAGGGGTTCTGGACGGCAACGATCATTGGCACAGGGATTTTCTTCATCGGGGCCGGGCTCGGTCACGTCTATGAATTCGTTGTCCACGGGGATGCGGCGGCAGGTAATGCCGGAGGAGTCATGTATCTCGATCTCTTCTATCCGCTCTTCCTTGCCGCATTGCTCATCTTGTACCATACGAAGAAAAGGGCAGGGCAGGAGACACTCACAGCAGAATAAGGGAGCGGGAGGATAACGATCGGAGCGTACACGGATTCCCCCCTCCATATATTCTTAAGGTCGCTGCTTCGATCTTGAAGGATCAGCGATTTATATTGCCGGTAAATTCCCGTTGGATGGATAACCGGTTAGCGGTATTCCCGTGAACGTTCGGAATCACCTGCTGCCATATCCTTTCCTGATATCATGAAAAACCCGGAAAACAGCCCCGGATTACGGTATCCTTGCCGGAAAGCATGCCGGAAGACTTCCGGAACTTTTGAAAGATGCAGATATTCCGTTACTGCTGACTGCCTGCCAGGCACAATCGGCCAGGGCAGTCATTAAACCCTGCCCCTGAACCCTCATGGGGTATTCAGGGAGGGAAGAACCGGCCCGACCGGAAAACCTATTGACCCTGACGCCCTATCGCTTCAGTTATCGAATTTCTCTATGCCTCTTCCTGATCTCTCCCAATTCACCGGGCTCCCGGGCCAAGAAGCAGCACGACGCTTCCGCGAGGAGGGACCCAACGAACTTCCCTCCAGCGATGCCCGGAGCGTTGTTACGATCGTCACGGACGTCATTCGTGAGCCGATGTTTCTTCTCCTTGTCGGAGCCGGGAGCATCTATTTTATTCTTGGAGATATCGAAGAAGGAGCCCTCCTCCTCTCGTTTGTCGCGGTGATTATCGGGATCACCGTGTACCAGGAACGGAAGACCGAGAGGGCCCTTGAGGCATTAAAGAACCTGTCCAGTCCGAGAGCCCTTGTCATCAGGGATGGTTCCCTTATAAGGGTTGCAGGCCGCGAGGTAGTGAGGGGAGATCTCCTCTTCGTGAGCGAAGGTGACCGGATTGCTGCCGATGCACTCCTTGTATCCGGAACAAATCTCTCCCTCGATGAGTCGCTCCTGACCGGCGAATCGGTCCCTGTCAGAAAACTCCCTGTCGAAGGGGAACCCGGGGCCCCGGCACCCG
>JAJRBV010000139.1 GCA_028679275.1 Methanoregulaceae archaeon | reverse complement strand
TTTTCACCACTCATCTCGCCATAAAATTGATATGAAAATGTCTGATATCAGCAGTTCTGAAATCTATAAAAAGGGATGCCCTATTCAAGACAAACTGAAATTGATCCTGTGCCTGATTTACGTCCTATGGAGGAAGCCACAGCGACAGGGATAAGCAAAAGGCGGGAATCCCCATATAGCGTCCATCATGGCATGGACCTCTTAGATGCGTGAAAGAAATGGTGGTTGAATGATCCTAAACTCTATTTTTTCACATTCCCTGTATTACGGTTTTCTGAAGATCAGGAGTTTCCTTACATCATAGTACGACAGGGTCAGTTCATCCTGGTCAATAGAGTAACGGGTTGTGTTCTTAAGGAGAAGGAGATAGGTCTGTTCCATATCCATCACCCCTTCCGGGGTAAGGCAGTATTTCTCAGTCGCTCCCAGTTCCCCGACAGAGATAAGTCCCCCCTCCAGCCGGTAATCCCCGAAATAATCATTACACCCTGCATTGCCACTGATTCGCCCGTCTTCTGCGAATTTCAGGGTTATCAGGGTGAGAGGGCCGGTGCCGGCCAGCTCGTTGCCGTCATTATAAAAGGCAAGCCTCCACGAGTGACTGGTAAGATCTTGTGGTGGTGATGAAGGAGCCAGGCAGCCCGCCATAGCTGCGAAGATTAGCGGACATAGAATCAGGCAGAGTGTAATTCCCCGCATACGGTTCCCGGATTATTCAAACGCCACCGTCGGTTATAATAGTATTCTTTATTGAATGTGCCGGGTTTTTCTCCTTTTGCAACGATACAGATGGGATATACACGGGTGATTGAAATAGTCCGGATGCTTCTTGGTATCGGCAACACGCTGCATGGGGATGACGGGGCCGGGAACTATATTGCCCTGGAGTTCCGGGCCCGCGGATGGAATGCCATTGACTGCGGAACGATGCCTGAAAATTTCACGGCGGTGGTCAGGAGACATCATCCGGAAATCCTCGTTTTGGTCGATGCAACCGACCTTGGTCTTCCACCGGGAGAGTTCCGGAGTGTCAGTGAAAGAGAGATAGAGGAGGTAAGCATCGGGACCCACAACATGCCCCTCTCTTTCCTGATGAAATATCTGTCAGAATCGGCAGGGCGGGTCCTCTTTATCGGGATTCAGCCCATGAATATGGGAGAGGGAGAAGGGCTCAGCCCGGCAGTGAGGGAAGGTGCAGAGCGGCTGATGACCCTTCTCCGGCAGAACAGGTTCGGGGAGCTCCGGCCCTTTGAAGGTCGCGGGAAGTAGAAAGGCCTGCGTTTTTTCTGCCTATCTCTTCCGGTAACGGTTCACTTAAGGACCCGGAATCCGGGCAATCCTGTCGGTTCCTGCAATACAGACCAAATTGTATAGGGTGTTTTTCCGAAAAAAATAATAATTAATCTCCTGCTCACTCGACAATCTGGCTCTCTGCATAACGGTTCTCGGTCGCGAGCAGGAAATCAGGGCTCATGTGCAGGGCATCCTTCGGGCATATATCATTGCACTGGGAGCAGAAGATGCATTGCGTGATATAGATCCTGATCCGTTTTGTCTCCGGCAGGAACTCGATGGCATGGGCAGGGCAGATTTTCAGGCAGAGTGAACAGCCGATGCATGCTTCCCGGTCATAGACAATTTTTCCACGGAATTTCGGGGGAGTGGGAACAGGGGGATGGATTGCTGCCTCTCCGGTCGCGACCTTTGCGAGAAAGCCGGTCACTGAAGGAGGCAGGTGCCGTGATGGGAAAGCGTTGGTTGCCGGCCGGCTAAAGAGCTGCCTTAACAGTTCGGGAACCAGGGGGAGCCCGGCCATTTCAGATCGCCCCCAGGATCTGGTCAACCATGACGAGGAGAAGTCCTGCAAGGCCTGCTATTGCGAGGTAGACCCAGTAGACTGAGACAACCTGGTTGATACGGAACCGTGCCATCGAGACCCGCACCACGCTCACCGAGACGAAGGCCACCAGGGTAATCAGGGCGATATAAAAAAGCATGTCTGTCACTGCAGCCGGTATCCCCCCGAGCCCCAGGGATGATGCAATACTATACGGGAAGAAGAGGGCGACAACAAGGGAGGCCATCGCAACCGTCTTGACGCCCTGGGTAAGTGAAAAAAGGGCAAGGTTCTTACCCGAATATTCCACAAGGATACCCCCCGCAAGTTCGGTCTCTGCCTCCGGTGTATCAAAGGGAATACGGGAGAGCTCGGCCGGTGTCACGATGAGCAGCACGATGAGAAGGATAAAAAGCCCTATCGCCCCGAGCGGCCCGACCAGGCCCCATACCGGATTGGCCTGGATGCTTGTAAACGTGAAGGGAAGGGCAACACCAGCCGCGGCAAGTTTCCATGCGATAGCGATAATCACGATAGCAAGCGGAAACTCATAGGCAATCATTGTCACCATCTCACGCTGGGCCCCGACTGTCGCATAAGGGGAGCCGGAGGCAAACCCGCCCGCAACCAGTGCAAGGGCAGGAACCGTGAGGAGGTACATCACCAGAATGAGGTCGCCCCCCTCTGAAAGGACGGGGGTATAGCCACCGACCGGAAGGTAGAGGAGGATAGCGATTGCTGAAGCAAGGGCAATGACTGGCGCGAGATTGAACATCCAGGGGATGGCGTTCTCGGGCACGACATTCTCTTTTGCCAGGAGTTTCCTTATGTCAATGAAGGGCTGGGTGAGGGGGGGTCCGATCCTTGCCTGCATCCGTGCCGCTACGATCCTGTCAAATCCCATCAGGAA
>JAJRBV010000042.1 GCA_028679275.1 Methanoregulaceae archaeon | reverse complement strand
GGTTTGATGCCGAACCGATCCCGTGCACAGAAGAGCTGCTGTGACCTCTCATCCCACAGGGCAAATGCCCACATGCCATTGAACCGCTGGAGACACCCGGTGCCCCACTCTTCGTAAGCATGCAGGATTACCTCGGTGTCCGACTGTGAGTGGAAGCGGTGCCCTTTCCCGATCAACTCCTCCCGGAGCTCGACATAGTTATAGATCTCGCCGTTGTATACCAGCCAGAGTGTCCTGTCCTCATTGGTCATCGGCTGGAGGCCTTCATCAGAGAGGTCGATGATGGCAAGCCTGCGGTGCACCAGACCCGTGCTGCCCCGGATCTCTGTTCCGGCACCGTCCGGCCCACGGTGAATGAGCTGCGCTGACATCCGTGCCAGCAGTTCCCTGTCTGGCGCCCGGCCATCAAAACAGTACTGCCCCGCAATGCCGCACATTATGGTTAAGGTGGGTGGTGCGGGATTAAAAAGATGTGAGCGGTTGCAACGGAAAAGTGTCCGGATACCCGGGGCTCTGCCTCATTATCATCGTCTCCTCCGTTACGGGCGGGAAAACGATACCGTCGGTCCCATCCTGCGGTTCTGGCATCTGCTTAAAACCCGGGGGACCATTCCGTACGATATCCCCGGCCATCGGAAGAGGAGACCATCTCGTAACGGCATGGTGTCAGGAAGGATGCTTCCTTTCTGCATTTGGTTAACTCCCGGGTTCAGGTATTCCGGTCTGAACAGTCACGGTCCGCCAGAACCTGCCGTGGAAGGATCCCTGACTAAAAACACCACCGTTTCAGATTGTTTTTCTGCATACCCGTTACAACCAGCAGCTACCGGGCCGGATCCGGCCGGGTAGCCCGGGGAGACTCTCTAAAAAAAAAATGGAGCAGGGGGTGGGGGTACCCCCCACCAGCACGGCCGGACCCTTTATTCCCCATGGAATTACGCCGGAATATCCGGATTCCGGCTATCCTGAGGCAGGGAGCACCCCCCTCCCGCTCTTGTACAAGGCGCCCCCCTTGACCCCGAACTGCACAGCACCGGGAGTTCCTCAGGGTGACACCGGGCAGGTGGGGATTGTCCAACCGGACACTCAGTTCGAGATCCAGTGAGGAAAGTGTGATCTTCCGGAGCCGGATATCCTCAAGGGTCACGACCGGGTCACGGAGCAGCTGCATACAAGAGTATTCTCCAGTCTTTCCCAAAAAGACTGCCAGCCCTTTGATGTCCGACTGCACCATTCCGACCACAAAACACACTACCCCCCGGGTCCAACCTCTGGGGTATCATGACACTTCCGGCATTTTTTTACACGGTGTTCGAATCGCTGCCCCGTCAGGGGCCCGGCTGCACGGGTGCGTCACGGAAAGCATTCTCGCACCTCCCACCCATTCCGGCGGATGCGAAGATCCTGGATATCGGGTGCGGCTCAGGCACCCAGACCCGGGACCTTGCGGCGCTCACGCGAGGGACCATCACCGCGGTGGACAACCACCAGCCGTTCCTTGACAGCATCGCGAGGTGGGCAGGGAAGCAGGGGATGCAGGGCCGGATCAAAACGGTCTGCGCCTCAATGGATGCCCTCCCGTTTGAGAATGAGCAGTTCGACCTCATCTGGTCCGAGGGGGCCATCTTCATCATAGGGTTTGAAAACGGGCTGAAGACATGGAAACCATTCCTGAAAAAGGGCGGGTTCATGGTGGTCTCCGACGCCGACTGGTTCGAACCAAACCCCCCTCAGGAGCTGATGCAGTGGTGGGAGAAGGAGGGATATGTTCCTGCCTCAGAGGACGAGATGAAGGAGCGGGTGAAACAGGCCGGGCTCCGGCTTCTTGCCACGGAGCGGCTCCCCGAGGCCGGCTGGTGGGACAATTATTATGTCCCGATGCTTGCCCGGATCGCGGAACTCAGGAAGACCCATGGCACCGTGCCGGAGAATGCCGCCATCCTCGACTCACTTGAGCACGAGGCTGAGACCTACCGGAAGTTCAAGCGGTATTACGGTTACACGTTCTTTATCATGCAGAAGGTGTGAATTCTGATTTTTATTTTCCTCCTGACGCTCCAGGGGCTTCGCCCCGCCGCTGGGACGCCCCGGTTGCGATAACGCCGTATTACCTGTACGCAATATTATGAGATTTTCTTACAGGTAATTCAGAGGCATCACAAGCGCCCCCGCCCCCAACGGGGTCAGGGCTGGCGCAAGGGGGGCGATCATTTCTTAAAAAAAAAGACTCCCCTGGCAGAAATCCGCATCAGTGGTGCCTGGCCTTCTTCGTACAGTGCGCTGAGCAGCCTTCGGTGGAGAAGTTCTCGCGCTTCATGGTCCACTGGAGGAGCGGGAGGATCGCGTCCCAGAGTTCCTTCCCGTCATCGGTCAGGTAGTACTCAACCCGTGGCGGTATCTCGGAGAAGGCCTCCCTCCCGACAAATCCCTCTTTCTGCAGAACGACAAGGGTATCCGTCAGTGTCTTGGGGCTTATCCCTTCCAGTTCCTTCATCAGTTCGCTGAACCTGACCCGTGAGGTGTTCCCGAGGACATGGATGATCAGGAGCGCCCACTTCTTGGAGATCGTATCGATCACGCCTTCAAGCGGGCAGAGGCAGAGGCCTTTGCTATCATGGGACATAGTGACTATGTTACTATAAACTTTGTAGTATTAATACTATCCAGAAGATTGTAATTATGAAGAACAGGAAAGGAGGTGAAAACGAAGATGTTTACCCATGACCATGGATGCCACGATGCCGGCGCTGGCATGTGCGGCTGCGGGTGCGGCGGGATGATGTCGGTGGAAGACGAGATCAAGGCACTCGAAGTCCACCGGCAGCACATGAATCTGCAGCTGGAGATGATCGAGAAGAGGATCAGCGGGTTACAGAAGGTGGGGAAGTAATTCCCTGCACCCTGCCGGAACAGGAAAAAGTATGAATCCCTTACCTTTTTTACACTCCGGATTACCGGTACGATCCTGCCGCCCGCGATTCTAACGAGGGTCTCTTCTCAGCCCCCGGATGATGATGACACCCCCAAGAGCAAGTGTCAAAAGAGCCGGGAGGGCAGGTGCTTTCTGCGTCGGGACCGGAGATGATGCAACCGGAATAACATGTGTGCCCGTGGTTTCATCGGATAGGATCCGGACTGTCAGGTCGGTACAGGGACAGCTTTCCAGGCCATAGGTATCCGGTCTGTATCCCCCGACAAATGTGACGGAAACAAAAGAATTGTCTGAGGGATCTGTATAATTGAACGATTCCCCTGCCTTGAGTGACCAGGTTCCTGCAACACCCGTATCTCGTTTCAGAGTAATGTTCGCAGTGGTGCCGGGGGGTGTTATCCGGAAGTCATATTCCGCGGGCGGCGGACCACGGATATCGTACTCAACGGAATACCCGCCCGCGAGAGGGGCTGCAAGATATGCAGTATCGCCAAAGACATCAGTTCCCACAAATTCTGACGTGTTGGCACCATAGGCCAGTTTCTCGACAGCCCTCCATGTTCTGATATCCCGAACTTCATCCGATGGATTGACGTACCCGGTTGAAGGGTCATGGAGATCCATGTACCACGCATTGAAGACGGCCTCAACCATTTCCCCCTTTTTCAGGGATGAAAGGACCGGTGTACTTGGTATTTGCCCCTTGTACATTCCGGTGACATTCACCTGACACCACGATTGTTCGCAATCTGCCAGAAGGAGGAGAGTCTGATCTGTCTTGTTCAGTTCAAGGATTGTTCCCCTTATAACCACCGGGAAGGGTGAGGCACAGGCAGGAGCTATGACCGTCAGCAGGAGAAACCATATCGTGATGGTGAAAAAAAATTCTCTTTTTCCGGATAGTGTTTCGTGGACCTTACCGGGGTTACATACATCAGGAGGATTGGGGAGCCAGCACATACTCAATTCAAAAATAACATACTCTGTTTGTTATATTAAAATAACCGTATAAAGTAATGTCGTATTTACATCAGCGTATCAGGTTCAGGATCCGGATCGCCAGCCACGCCGCGTTGTCTCCGTTGTCCACACCAACGCAGGCAACCGGGACTCCTTTTGGCATCTGGGCGATGGCGAGGAGGGCATCAAGCCCGTTGAGCGTCCCGCTGACCGGAACGCCGATGACCGGCTTATCGGTCTTCGACGCGATCACGCCGGGCAGGGCTGCAGAAAGGCCGGCGATCGCGATGTAAATTTTCACGGTACTGGTTTTGATATAGGCATCAAGTTTGTCGGGATCGCGGTGGGCTGAGAGGATCTGTGCGTCATACGATACCCCGTTCTCATCAAGAACTTTTTTTACCTTGTCCGTAATCTTTGCATCCGATACGGATCCCGAGATGATAGCAACGTCTGCCATTTCAGCCATCCAAACATATATTGTGCTTATCCAGATATACTATGAGCAGATTCACATGGAAAAAGAACTTCTCCTGATGCTGCCGGGCCCGGTACCGATACCGGAACGGGTCAGGTTTGCAA